>JAPLCZ010000211.1 GCA_026391915.1 Bacteroidota bacterium
CTCAGAAATATTTACCAAAGATTTTGAGGTGGTGGATACCATTGCACCAGTTATAAAATTAGTAGGGAATCCTATTGTAAGGCTTTCTCAAAATGATTCTTATGCAGATTCTGGCTATTCAATTTCGGATAATTATTACGCTACTATTTCTTTGAAACTGGATACCCTTTCCAACTTTATTAGCACTGCTAATGCAGGATATTTTGAGATAAAATATCAAGCAAAAGATTCATCAAATAATACCGGCACCAGCCAAACAAGAATGATTCATATAGGGAACAACGGAATTTTTGGATTTGAAAAGTCAGACAAAAATTTCGTGATTTATCCTAATCCCATAACTTTAGATTATTTTTATTTGCAAACGGAAATGAAGAATTTCCGAATCAATATCTCTGATGTCTTGGGTAAAGAAATTTATCAATTAACATTAAATTCTGATGGCAAATTTCAATTGCCAAAAACTATCTCAAATGGCATTTACATTATTGGGATAGTTTCAAACGAGGTAGTATTGAAAAAGAAAATAACGGTTTTAAGAACCCAATAAAGATAGCCTTAGTTGCCTTTGGGTTACCTTTGTGTTCAATTAATTTTTCATGCATCAGAAGGTCAAAATATTTTTTGTTTTCCTATTCATTTTAGCCAGCCAAATACGGGGGTTCTCTACCACCAATTTTAAACTCAAAGGGGGCAAAATTGCGGATAAAGGCAAAGGGGCAATTTTCATTGATTCGCTAACAAGTTTACCCAATTTATTGAATAATTCTTTTGGGATAGAAGGAGTAATTATTAAAATGACGCACCCTGATTTACGGTATATTTCTATAACTTTAATGGCACCTGATAGCAGTACTTATTTATTGCTAAACAGCGTAAACGGAAGTTTAATGGATAGCACTATTTTAACAGATACAGGAACGCTATCAGTGTATTGGGCAAAACTAAAATTGAGAGGAAATTATAAACCTGCCGAGGTACTAAGGACTATCAATAAACGAAGGCTAAACCCTAATGGAAAATGGCGAATTATTATAAAAGATAATTATGGTGTTTTGAATGCAGGGACACTTACTTACTGGTATTTAATTTTTGGAAACCGCCCTGCGGATGATGTTAAACTGGATAGCTCCAACCTCCCCATTTTAAGCATTAATACAAAAGGACAAACTATAGTTAGTGACCCCAAAGTGGATGCTATTTTTAACTTAATTAGTAACACTTATGGCAAATACAATCACCTTAAAGACTCAACAAAATACAGAGGATTCTGTGGCATTTCTATAAGAGGGAGCTATTCTGCTTATTTCCCTAAACTGAGTTTTAGTGTGGAGACAAGAGATAGTAATGGTGTAAATACAAATGTATCATTATTAGGTATGCCCAAAGAAAATGATTGGGTTTTACTAGCCAACTATACTGATAAAACAATGATGCGAAATTGCCTTGCCTATAAATACTCAAATGATTTGGGGCATTATGCAAGCAGAACCAGATATGTAGAATTGGTGATTGATGGAGTGTATCAAGGAGTATATATTTTAGGGGAAAAAATTAAACAAAGTAAGAATAGGGTAGATATTGCCAAGCTAACCTCCAAGGATATTTTTGGTGATGGTTTAACAGGAGGGTACATTGCTAAGATAGATAAGTTTACAGGCAAGTATGTGTACTATTGGCAATCCAAATATCTGCCTGTGGATACTTCCTATGGATACAAAATTTATTTCCAGATTCATGACCCTGCAAATTTGCAAACAAAGCAAGAAAATTATATAAAAAGTTATATCAATGATAGTTTTGAAACTGCTCTGCATGACTCTAATTTTAAAGACCCCAAAAAGGGTTGGAGGCGTTATGCTGACGAAAATAGTTTTATTGATTGTTTTATTCTCAATGAGTTTTTTCATAATTCTGATGGGTATAGGTCAAGCACCTATTTCTATAAAGATAGGTATAGCAATGGACAGGGAAAACTACACATGGGGCCAGCATGGGATTATGACCTCTCTTGGCATAATGCAGGGTTTTGTGGGCTTGAAAGTTTTAATAATTGGACTTATAATAATTTCTGCTTAATACCATCTATGCCATTTTGGTGGGAGAGACTTTTGCAGGATTCTGTATTTGCCAATAACCTTAATTGCAGATGGAAGGTGCAACGCAGAACGATACTAAGTGATGCAAGTGTTTTTCAGGATATGGATTCCATTTCCACCTTAATTGCTGAACCCCAAAAAAGAAATTATACTGAATGGCCTACATTGGGAATTTATATTTGGCCCAATGCAAGTATGCCACCTACTTATCAGGCAGAAGTGGATACTCTAAAGAAATGGGTGAAAAGCAGGAACAAATGGCTGGATAAATATATGCCGGGTACTTGCCTTGCAGATATTGACCCGCCCACCGTAAAACTCTTAGGAAAAGATACCACTTTGCTAGAAGTTTTTACGCAGTATAAAGATTCTGGAGTTTATGCGTTTGATAAGTTTGATAGCTTTAAGGTTTCAATAAAGAAAATAACCAATCTGGATACTGCTAAGCTTGGGATTTATACCCTGAAATATATTGTTTCTGATAAAGCATTGAACAGTATTTCTATCACAAGAATTATAAAAGTGATTGATACTATTCCGCCGACTTTAACTTTAAAAAATGGCAAGAATCCAAAGTATCAGGTAAACTATTTATACAATGATTCTGATGTGATTATCACTGATAATTACGACCCTTTTGACAGCATTAAAATTAAGAGAACTGATAATTTTATTCTTAAAAATACTAGCACTATTAAGATAGGAAAATATAAATCTGACTATATCTTAACTGACCTCTCAGGAAATACCTCAGAAATATTTACCAAAGATTTTGAGGTGGTGGATACCATTGCACCAGTTATAAAATTAGTAGGGAATCCTATTGTA
>JAPLCZ010000004.1 GCA_026391915.1 Bacteroidota bacterium
CCAGCTGCCAAGCTATTTAAGTTGATATTTTCACCTAATAATTTATTAATAAAAGGATAGTCTTTTTTATTCTCAGATATATTTTCACGCCTTACAAACATAGATGGATTTTTTGATGGCTTATAGGGAACCAAAGGGACGTTCTTTCTAATTAATTCTATCTCTACTTTTACTTTTTCCCAATCATCTTTGGAAAGAAAATTATCAATTCTGATTACTCCATTTTCCTCTAGCTCATTAAAGAGATTTAAATCTGCAATATCAGTAAACTTGGGTTTAATTTTATAAAGTAATTGCCTCCCCAGCATCCGTATAAGTTGAAACCCAACTCTATTTTCCCAAACTTTACCTATATGGTAGGTTGGTACCGTGGTGTTATAGCCACTTAAAAAGGGAATTATTTTTAAAAGCTTTCTCATAGTTTAAAGACTTTGCAAATTTACCATTTTATAAAATTCTGAATTAATATTTTGTGATAACTCATTGTAACCTCCCGATTCAATTATTTTCCCATCTTTCATCACAAAAATACAATCCACATTTTTTACTGTAGAAAGGCGATGGGCAATAACGATTAAAGTTACCTGACCTTTCAGTTCATCAATATTAGCTTGAATAGTTCTTTCAGATTCGGTATCTAATGCACTAGTGGCCTCATCTAATATTAATAACTCAGTATTTTTATAAAGCTCTCTTGCTATAGATAAACGCTGCTTTTGTCCACCCGAAAGTGATACTCCTCTATCACCAATTTGTGTATGCATACCCTCAGGCAATTTATTCACAAAGGCCTCACAATGTGATTTGAGAATTGCAGAAGATATTTTTGATTCAATCTCTTCCCTAGACTCAGAAGTATCCCATAGAGAAATATTATTGGCAAGTGTATCATTAAATACTGTTTGGTCTTGTGAAATGTATCCAATTTTATTTCTCCAACTCATTAAATGATTATTTTCAAGGGGCATTCCATCAATTAAAATTTCACCTTGCTGAGGTTGCATTAATCCCGTAATTAAATCTACAATTGTTGTTTTGCCAGCACCAGATTCACCAACAAAAGCTACAGATGAATTTTTAGTAATACTCAAGGATATATTGTCAATTATTTTCTTACCACCCTCTGTAAAAGAAAAACTGACTTCACTTAAGTTTATAGATTTATTATAAATTATCTGTTCCTTTTTATGAATGACTTCTTTGTCATTTGCTAAGGTGTTTAACATTTCTTTCACTGAATCAAAAGACCCGTATTGGCTAATAAAATTCTGCCAGTTGGTTTGGAAAATAACAATTTCATTTAAGGCACGGTAAAAAAGAAATAATGCAATAATTATGGACCCTACCGGTTCATGGAAATAGTTAACCTGAATAACAATTACTAATAAAATTATACTAATTGTTATTGGTTCACGAATTGAAACTCCAAGGGAAATATTAAGCCCAATTCGCGTCATTTTTTCCTGTAGAAAACTAACATTGCCTAAAATTTTTTTTCTGAAATTATCATTAAAACCCGTTATTTTTAGATACTTATACGCATAGATAGATTGAATAAGAAGGCTTGAAAAGATGCCGTTATATTCAGCAAGTTGTATACTTTGTTTCTTTGTGCTTGATGTAAGTCGGCTCATAAATAAAGAAATCAACCCACCACTTAATACCGCCACTGCCGTAAAGATTGGTGATAAGAATACCGAATAAGACAAATAAGCCACAACTGTAATAAGGCTTATTATAGCACTGTTGTAAAATATGAATGCCCCACTAACCTGCATGGTTTCGGTGGTAAATGAGTTAGTTATTTTCCCGGCGTTGAAATTAATAAAGGATTGGTACTTTAAATTTATCAATCCTTTAATCATTTTCTCTCTAAGCTTTCTTATAAATACAGCACGCAAATAAAGTTTATAATAGCCCTGTAAAAACTTACCAAAACCTTTAAAAAGAAATACTGAGATGGTAAATAATATTAAGGCTGCCACTGTCCGGGGCAGATGAATAAAATCAATAATTCTCCAAATAAAATCATTGCTTTTTAGAGCCTCTGTTTTGGTATCATTCTGTAGTGATAATAAATTGAGTAAAGGGTAAATAAAAGAAATACCAACAGCATCAAGACTACCTACAATTATAGACGAAGAATACAAAAGTATTAATCTTGTACCCAAAAACCGATACATGAAAGCACCATGCGGAAATACTTTTTTGATGAATTCTTTTATCATTATACTCCCATTAAACTTATACTTATCCATTGCCAAATGTAAAAGCTGTTATCGCTTTTTTCGTCTAGAAATTCTTTCCAACTTTTCCATACTTCTGTTTCATTAAGCCAATCATTTTTATGTTGTGATAGGGCATTACTGATATGCATTTCTGCCCAGCCTTTTAATGAGGTACGCAACCACTCTCTTTGCGGCGTTTGGAGGGCGCGCTTAGGTGCTTCTACAACAGAACCCGGCAACATAGTATTCAATAATCTCCTCATAAAATACTTCCCTGAGTCATTCTTAATTTTAAAATCAGCGGGTTGTTGGAAGGCTACTTCAAACAATCTGTGGTCTAAAAAAGGCTCACGCAACTCTGTACTGCTCATCATAGAAACCCTATCATTAA
>JAPLCZ010000071.1 GCA_026391915.1 Bacteroidota bacterium
CTTATCTGCTGCCGTGGTTAGTGGCCCACCAAACACATATTGATTCCGTTTGGTGTGCCACCAACCGGGGCGTTGGAAACCTCCAAGGTTTTAAAAACCTTGGAGGTTTTGGAATAAAAAAGCCCCGCCTAAATTTTAGGCGGGGCTTTTTGTTTATTATCTCTAAAGATTATCCTTACCCTACTACCAACTTCTTAAACTTCGCCCTGCGAGGTGCTACATCGCCCAAGCGTTTCTTTTTGGCTTCTTCGTAATCAGAGTAGGAGCCCTCATACCAATACCATTGGCTGTCGCTTTCGTATGCTAAAATATGGGTGGCAACTCTATCCAAAAACCAACGGTCATGCGTGATGATTACGGCACATCCTGCAAAGTTTTCTAAGGCTTCCTCCAAAGCGCGGAGGGTATTAATATCTATATCATTGGTGGGCTCATCTAATAATAAAACATTGGCTTCCTGCTTTAGTGTAATGGCTAGGTGCAGGCGGTTGCGTTCTCCCCCTGATAGCACCCCAACTTTCTTTTGCTGGTCAGAGCCCGCAAAGTTGAATTTAGAAACATACGCCCTTGAATTCATACTTACTTTACCCAATTCTATAATTTCATTACCGCCGGAGATAACCTCCCATACAGTTTTTTCAGAGTCCACTTCTGCGTGCATTTGGTCAACATAAGCAAGCTTTACAGTATCGCCAATTTCAAAGTTTCCGCTATCAGGGGTTTCCTGTTTCATTATCATGCGGAAGAGGGTAGTTTTTCCTGCACCGTTAGGGCCTATAATCCCTACAATACCCGCAGGGGGAAGTGAGAAGTTCAGGTTCTCCATCAGCAATCTATCTCCATAAGATTTATTTACGTTGATGGCATCAATTACCTTAGCACCAAGGCGGGGGCCATTGGGTATAAATAACTCCAATTTAGCTTCCCTTTCTTTGGAGTCCTCATTCATCATTTTATCATAGGCGGCCAAACGTGCTTTCCCTTTTGCCTGCCTCGCTTTGGGTGCCATGCGTGCCCATTCTAACTCGCGTTGTAGGGTTTTTTGGCGTTTGCCTTCCGTCTTTTCTTCTTGCGCTAAGCGATTGGATTTTTGCTCTAACCAACTGCTGTAATTTCCTTTCCATGGGATGCCTTCGCCACGGTCTAATTCCAGTATCCATCCAGCTACATTATCCAAGAAATACCTATCATGCGTGATGGCAATTACTGTCCCTTTGTATTGTTGCAAATACTGCTCAAGCCAATCAATAGATTCAGCATCCAAGTGATTCGTTGGTTCATCTAATAATAAGATATCCGGCTGTTGCAAAAGCAGGCGGCAAAGTGCCACACGTCTTCTCTCTCCTCCTGATAAATTCTTGATAGGCACATCACCCTCTGGGGTGCGCAAAGCATCCATTGCCCTCTCTAATTTGGTATCTATTTCCCATGCATCGGCGGCCTCAATTCTATCCGTAAGCTCTGCCTGTTTTTCCATGAGCTTATCCATTTTCTCAGGTGAATTTAATATCTCTTCATCACCAAATTTATTGTTTACTTCATCATACTCACGCAGTAAATCCATAATGGGTTGCACACCCTCTTGCACAATTTCTTTTACGGTTTTGTTGTCATCCAAAATAGGCTCTTGCGGCAGGTATCCAATAGAATATCCTTGGGAGAAAACCACTTCCCCATTAAAGGATTTCTCCACACCAGCAATAATTTTAAGCAGGGTTGATTTACCCGAACCGTTTAAACCAATGATACCTATTTTAGCACCATAGAAAAAGGAGAGGTAGATGTTTTTGAGAACTTGTTTTTGTGGTGGAAACGTCTTGCTGACGTTTACCATAGAAAAGATGATTTTATTATCTGACATAGCGCTGCAAAGATAGGAAGCAAGGGAGGGAATAGAGCAATCATAACTCAAATTGGTTTGGCATTTACCTTTTCTTACCCATCCCTATAAAAGCAAAAAATAAAACCTATGCATACATTTATTCTTGCTTTTTATCTCTCCTTTTTTCATTGGTGTAATCATGGTAGGATTAGGCCACCTGAATTACCTTTGGCTAATGCCACAGTACAACACTGGTCTGGTGGGCCTGCAGGTTATTATGGTGTTAATTATTGCTTTTTATTTAATGATTCTACTTTGCGCAAATGCCACCTAAGCCACGTGTGGATTGGCAATAAAAAGTATTTATTTTATGATGCCCGTAGCAGACCCAATACAAATGAAAAATTCTTTTGCGTATCTGATTCTCATCATGGAGAAGGACTATTTCCAATAGAAAAAAATAATGCTAAGCCAGAAGCCCCACCTCCTTATAAAGGTGCTGCCTTAATTGGGTATTACTTTAATAGTAAACTCTTCTATCAAGAAGTAAAATCCTTTGAATCTTTACCATCACTTAGTTTCCCATAATAAAAATTACCTTTGTTACTTAAACCAAATAAAAACAAAATCATGAGAAAGACAATTCTATCTGTATTAGCTATTACTGCAATTATTGCAGTATCCTGCTCACAAAAAAAAGGGGATACCCCAGAAGCCGTAACGGCAGCATTTAACAAAAAATTTGCAGATGCCAAAGAAGTAAAATGGGATAAGGAAAATGAACATGAATATGAAGCAGAATTTAAATGGGATGGCAAAGATGTAAGTGCCAATTTCTCCGATGCCGGGGAGTGGATGGAAACGGAATCTGCTATTCCATATACCGATTTGCCAGCAGCCGTTGCCTCAGCTTTTGAGAAAGCCTATGGTAAGGTTGTTAAGGCAGAATGTGAATAAATAGAAACCGCAAAAGGCTCTATTAAATATGAATTGGAATACACCATAGGTTAAGATAGTAATTTTTGAAATTTAGGTGAGAGAATGAGGGAACGCTGTTGAGAGAATGAGGGAACGCAAAGAATTGTGGTGATTTAAGGCTAGTCATCTTGCAAAACCGTTGTAATAAATTTGATGAATTCGTCATTTTTTCAGGAAATGGTTTGCCTTAGGTTTGTACCAAGGTTTTAAAGAGGCCTTAGGCTGTTACCAAAACAAGAAGTACAAATGAGGAATTATTATTATCATTATTTTAAGTCCAACTGAAATTATTCGCTATTAAACAAGTATAGTGTTTGAATAATTATTGGCTGTTTCCTGATATGAGAAATATGCTTTAGGGAATTTATCCTTGCCCAACCTTCGGCAGCTTGTCTGCCGTCACCTTTAAATTTTATTGTTTAACAAATAAACCTATTCTAAGAGGAATTTACCTCTGCTTTAAACTTCTGTAATAAAAATAATTTTACTTAAAACTCAAACATGGTTAATGCCCTTTTAAAATCACAAATTCAAAAACACTTTGGAGTAGATAGTTTGCCTGAAAATTTATCTGGTTTTTTAAAGGTTGTTAGCAGCACCTATAACCAATATGAAAATGACAGGGTGCATCTGGAGAGGTCAATAGAGATTAATTCTGAAGAGATGATTTCCCTTTATCAATCACAGAAAAAGGCACATGATGAGCTAAAGGATTTGTTTGAAAAAATGGTGGATGGACTTTATAAAAGTTCCCATGAAGGTAAGTTTATTGATGCCAATCCTGCATTGGTAAAAATGCTGGGTTATGATAACAAAGAAGAACTTTTTGCCATAGATATTAAAACAGATTTATACTTTGACCCCACTGACCGCGATGAAGCCGTTTACCAAGATAAGGTAGAGGGCATTTCTGTATTTAGGCTCAGGAAAAAAGATGGTTCGGAAATATGGGTGGAGGACCGCGGACAATATGTAACTGATAAGGAAGGCAACGTACTTTATCATGAAGGAATTTTGAGAGATGTTACTGAACGGGTAAAAAGTGAATTGCAGTTAAAGAGAAGCCAGAGAGAAACTGCAGACTATAGAAAAGCCCTTGACCAATCTTTGGTAGTTTCCATCACAGACCAAAAAGGCAAACTAACTTATGCCAATGAAAATTTTTGCACCTTATCCAACTATAGTATTGAAGAACTATTAGGGAATGATACATCCCTCCTCAATTATAGTTGCCACACCCCTGAATTTATGGAAAACCTAAACGCAACAATTAATAAGGGTGATGTATGAAAGGGAGAGTTAAAGAATCAAGCAAAGGACGGAAATTATTATTGGATGGATACTGCCATTGTTCCTTTTCTTAATGATAAAGGCAAGCCCTATCAGTACCTTTATATACAAGTGGATATCACCGCAAAAAAAGAAACAGAAGAGGCAATTAAAGCAGCCAATGAAAACTTAAAAATAAGTGTTGACCGCCTAAATGAAGCCCAAAAAATTGGAAACTTAGGTAGTTGGTTATTGGATATGAAAACTAATAAAGCACTCCGAACTCCAGAGTTCTATAAAATTTTTGAATCATCCATGGCGGAGTTCCCAACCACTGTGGAAGGGCATCTGGTTTTTTATCATCCAGAGGATAGAAAGAAAATTTATAGAACCTATTTAAAAGCACTGAAAGACCACCAACCTTACCAGTGCGAGGCACGGCTTGTGATGAAAGACGGCACTATAAAAAATGTAATTGGGAATGGCAGATGTGTGGTGGATGAGGACGGGGAATTGATAAGAATGTATGGCACAATACAGGATATTACAGAAAGAAAAAAGACTGAACTGGAATTGGAAAGAAGTGTTGATGAGCTTAAAAAATCAAATCTAGAATTGGATAAATTTGTTTACAGCGTATCACATGATTTAAGGGTGCCGCTTAGCTCAATGCTTGGGTTAATTGATATTACCACAGAACAAACCCCGATTGATGTTGTGCATTTTCACCTTGGAATGATAAAAACCAATATCAAAAAATTAGATGGATTTATTGCTGATATATTGGATTATTCACGCAACTCACGCACTGAAATAAGGAAAGAAAAAATTAACTTTAAAGACCTGCTTGATGACATCACACAAAACCTAAAGTTTATGGGTGCTGATAAAAGAGAGGTGGATATAAAAATTAACATAAGTGATAAAGCACCTTTCCATTCTGATAAAACCCGTTTGAGTTTTATATTAAACAACCTTGTTTCTAATGCCATTAGGTATCAAAATACTGAAAACCCACACCCTATTGTGGATATTATGATTGACACCACAGAATCTGAAATAGGTATTGCAGTTAAGGATAATGGCATTGGGATAAAGAAAGAACTTCAACCAAAAATATTTGATATGTTCTATAGGGTTTCTTCAGAATCTGTTGGCTCCGGCTTAGGATTATATATAGTTCAGGAAGCAGTTAACAAACTTAATGGTATTATTGCAGTGGAATCAGAGGTGGGTGAAGGAAGTACTTTTACCATCAAAATCCCAAACAACAATTAGTAGTATTCATGAATCAGAACGCAGAAAATTTAATCTTCCACAAGGTACTTGTAATAGATGATAATGAAACAGACCGCTACATTGCGGACTTCTCTATGCACCGCTATAAGTTTGCAGAAGAAGTTGTTTTGCAAGACTCTGGCAGGAAGGCTTTGGAGTATCTGCTTTCTTTAGAAAACGCAACGGATGAGCTCCCCGAATTTATTTTCCTTGACATAAGAATGCCTATGATGGATGGATTTGAATTTTTGGAGGAATATGAAAAATTACCGGAAGTAGTTAAGAAAACTTGTGTAATCATGATGCTATCAACCAGCCTCAACCCTGCAGATCACAAAAGGGCTGAGAGTAATCCTTACGTTAAAAAATTCCTTACAAAACCTTTGGATAAAGACAAGATGGATGAACTAAAGCAGGAATTTTTGAGGGGATAGATTTCAACATAAACTTACCTTGCTTTTAAAAATAGGTGGAGAGAAAAAATATCTCCTTAGATTTACACCCATAAATTAATTGTATGGGCAAGTTTAAAATCTCTCCTTTCTTATTATTATTTTCTTTGATATTCCTTATCTCATGCGATACTGAGACTAAGAAAAATAATGATGAGACCCTATCAAACCAAAACAAAAAAGAACTTAATTGGGAAGATTTTAATGCCAGCTTTGAGGCTTTAAAACTACCGGCTTTCTTTCCTCCTGATGAAGGGATTGCCATACCTCATAAGCTTATTGCTACTGAGCTTATTGCAAAGTTTTTTTCTAAAAAACCATTTGAGTGGGCAATGGGTTTAGAGAGGGATGTACCAAACCTCTCAGAACATTCTGATAGCGCCACTAAGTTTTCTGCAATAGGCAAAATAATTATTAAGGATAGCAATATTGTTTATGTAATTCTTAAACAAAAAGAAGGCGCTAAAGATTTTTATTATTACTTAATTACAACCTCTGCAAAGGGTGAGTACATAAGTGGAATTTGTGTTTCTTTTCAAGAAGGAGATAACGAAAACTCATTGGGCAGAACAGCCTCCATTAATACTGATTTAAGTATTGAGATTTCTCAATCAGAATATAGTAAAGGTAAGCGGAGTAAGCCCCAAACAGCCTTTTTTGAGATTGGACATAATGGTAAAATTGCAGCTATAAAACGGCAGCAATAGGTTCTGCTTTTGGCTTGCGGCTTTGGAATAGATAAACTAAATAAGCCCCAACAATGGATTGCCAAAGAAAGAAAGAAATCCAGATTCCAAAAATTTGTTCTAGAAAAAAAGCACTACTTGCCAAAGCTCCTAATAAAGGCAAAGTAAGGTAGGAATGATTTGCCAATTTAAACATTTTAGGCAGACCTAGAGTAAGGATAAAAGTACCTGTAAACCCTCCAATAAAGTAAGGCCCAAAACCCTTAAAAGGCAATAGCATCCACCATTGGGTAGGTATTTTACAGGTATCCACCAATGCATATTTAAGGGATAAACCCATGGTTATTTCAAATGCTGCAAAATAGCCCAAGCTGCTTGCTACCAAAACTATTAATGCCTTCCACCATGTAAAGGATTTATACTGCCTTATGCATTGTATTAAAGCAATCCCAAACAAAACACCTGGCATTAACATAAAAACCCAATCCTGTTTAAAAATATCAAAATTCTTCATAGAGTTCAAGCCTGATGCCCCCCCTGCAATAATGAAGAATGCTAATGCTGCCCAAACCCGATTTTTGGGTTTAGGGCTTTCTAAAATTTCTTTTTCTTCCATTTTATTTTCTTTATAGTTAATACATCAACGAAGCTAAAGATTAAAAAGTATTGGCTTGCATAAAAATAAAAATGCCACCCTAAAAAGAGTGGCATTTTATGTTAGTATTTTTTAGAACAAATTATTTATTGATAATAACTCTGCCCGTGAAACTCTCAGCGCCAGATTGAATTTTGAGGATATACATACCCTTTGCAATGCCATCCAAATGGAGTTGGTGGGTACCACTACTAAAGTCCGTTTTCTCAGAAATTACCTGCCTGCCCGTAAGGTCATATAAGCCAATATTAGAACTGCCAGAGGTGTTTAATGCTTCAATAGAAATTACATCAGTGGCAGGGTTAGGATAAATTTTGTAGGTTGATGTAATAGCATTTTCATCATCAATACTTGTAACAAGGCAAGATGAACTGAAACAAACTTTCCTCAACACATTATTCATTTTATCTGCCACTAAAAAGTTTTCAGCATCCAAAGGCATTATCCCTTTAGCCTCGTTAAATGTAGAATTTTTTGCTTCACCATTTGTATAGCCACAGCTATCTCTGCCTTCATCATATTTACCAATTTGCCCAGCAAAAATGGTTGCCTTACCTGAGGATGTAATTTTAACAACTTTGCAACCATAGGTTACGTACCAATCAGTGCCTACCTTGCAGAAACCTTGTGGTGCCGCAAACCCAAGATTTGGAATATCATTAAATTTTACAACAGTAGAAATTTTACCTCCGCTTACTTTTCTAATGGCATTATTACCTTCTTCCAAAACATAAATATCACCCGTAGCATCCACCCAAACTGCCACCGGCACATTGAATTTTCCACCACCACCAGTGCTATCAATATTACCATCAACGGTAACAGGATTACCACCTGGGTAACCTGCTACATAAGAACTTTTCCATTGAATGCCATTTGATAAACAAGTCAATCTGCGGATTATCTGATTCCCTTTATCAGCAATTACAATTGTTTTTGTGGTTGGATCATATGCAATACCTGAGGGTATATTATAAAGGGCTTTTATCCCAATACCATCCTGATATCCAGAGGTGCCATAGTTAGTGCCATCAGGCGCTACACCACCACCACTTATTGTTATAACTTTTTGTGCTGTACCAATTGATTTAAATGGAGAAAGAATTCTGATAGCATGATTATTAGCATCGCAAATAAAAACTGTATCTCCTTTACTTACACAGATACCTGCAAGTCCTGCAAATTTTGCAGTTACGCCTTGCGCATCATAAAATCCTCCTTGTTGGTAAGCTCCTGCTCTTGCATAAGCCTTCCCATCAGCTTTATTTATCATTACAATTTTGCCTTCCCCACTTGCCCCATCAAAAGACATAAAGATATTACCTTTACTATCCTGGCATAAGCCATAAGGTTGGTTGAGTTTAAGCGTGGATAATGGTTCTCCTGTACCTGAACCCGCATTATCACCATTAGTGCCTGTGCCGGCATAGGTTGATACTTTTTGTGCGTTTGCCAATCCTAAACTTAGGGTTGCCAATAATAGTGTAAATAAGATTTTTTTCATGCAGTTTATTTTTTTTAAGTGTTAGTAGATTTCAACGCAAATTAATACGGATTTTGATTATACTAAAAATTGATTTCAAAAAGCCATGCTTTATAAGTTGTGTGAGGCGCTACTTTTGCATGAAATTATTTCAATGAAAAAGCAATTACTTTTTATTTTATGGCTTTGTACATCAGCCCTGCCATTGCTTGCCCAATCTGTAAAATTTGTGAAACCTATAGAGGGGGTAGCTGGCAAAGATTTCTATTTGGTAAACTATATGGATCATGATTCTACCAAAGGATTAAAGGACATTAATTGCATTGATAAAACCTATGACGGCCACACCGGAACTGATATGGTACTCCGCAGTTTTTTGAGTATGGACTCAGGGTATGCAGTATATGCTGCCGCCAAAGGAAAGGTGATGGTAACTAGAGACAATATGTATGACCGCAACAAAAAAACAAACACCAATGGCTTTGGAAATTATATTTCCATCAACCATAAAGATACACTTTATACCTACTACGCCCACCTAAAAAAAGGTTCTATCCTTGTGAACCCGGGAGACTCTGTGCAAGCAGGGCAAAAGATTGGGCTGGTGGCATGTAGTGGCAATTGTTTCCACCCGCATTTGCATTTTGAGGTATGGACACAAACCCAAAACATTGACCCCTTTGTTGGCAGTTGCTATAAAAAACAAAACCTTTGGGCAACCCCTTTTAAATATGATACCTCACTTAAAATTATTGAAGCTGGCTTTGTGCCCTATGTACCCAATATTGATACGCTTGTAGAACGCTTTGATGTGCGGGATACCTTCTCTCAAAAGGACACTATAGTTACTTTCTGGACTTTGTTACAAGGCCTGAGGCAGGGGGATAGCACAACAGTTTATTGGTACACCCCAGGCAATACGTATTGGTATTCCTATACTTATGTTATGCCTAATAATGCATGGTTTTTTTATTGGTATTCCTACATCAATCGCCCACCAATGACTATGCCCGGTAAATGGACTGCCTACTTTTATGTGGGCAAAAACTTAGTGCTTACAAAGAATTTTTATCTTACCAAAAATACAATGGTTGAGGATTTAATCCCTGCCACTTATAGCATCTCAAATACTCATGAGGGTGTTAAAATTCAATCATCGGAGATTATCAATCCTTCTTCTTTTTCAACTACACTTTTTGGTATAGAGGGCAAAGCAATCCCCATTAATTTTTCTATGGTGGGTGATAGAGAGGCCCTTATTCAATTACCTAAAAATATTAGTGCTGGAGTATATATGCTGCGGCTCAATGATGCTAAAGGCAGCACCACTAAAAAGTTTATTATTTGGTAAAAATGATGCGCTGGCTACTACTTCTTATTTCTGTAATCCTATTCTTAAAGCTCAATGCCCAAAAGGTAACTTGGAGTAATGCAAGGCAGCTGGATGACCGCAATAACTACATGGTAATTCTTGGAGAAAACAAAGAAGGTATTTACCTCATCCGCATGAACTACCGCAACCGCAGGCATAATTTAATATTAGAGCAATTCAGTCTTGATTTAAAACTTATTGCCACCAAAAAAATTATCACCAATAAAAACGAAGAACTCCTTAATGTGTATTTAAACCATAAAGGGGTGATGGTGTTTTATGCCGCCGATGGCAAACGTATTAAAGACATCAAAGCCAAACAACTCAATTTTGCTTTGGAGGAGGAAGGAAAAGACACCTTCCTTTTCACATTGCCTTCTTCGGGTTTTGAGGCTAGGCTCTTCCGCATTACGCAACCTAAAATGCAAAGCTTCTTTCATTTTTTGTACCCTGAAAATAATAACCCTGATAAGCTGGCATGGCATACTATGGTGTTGGATTCCTCACTAAAAACCCTTTCCTCCGCTACCCTTACGCTGGATGTAAAAGCACAGGATTATTCCATTAGCCAAATTGCAGTTTCCAAAACCAAACTCGGGCTTTTGGTGCGCACACCTGCCACCAAATCCAAATCAATACATGAAGATAATTACACTCTTTTTACCACCGATGCACAAGGAAATTCTTTAAAAAAATACGAATTATTTAATGATAGTTTTATAACCACCGCTGGCGGTTTGTTGCTGGATGCCCAAACCAATACCTTGCTGTTTGGCGGCATGTATTCCCTCAAAGACTCTACCCCTACCAAGGGTTATTATTATTTTAAAGAGGCGGAAAATATTACTAAAACCTATACCCCATTTACCCCGAAATTTATTGCAGAGGTAGAGGGTAAAACCCATAGTGAAAACGGCCTCTTTAATATTGATTTCCGCGATTGCTATTTGCGTGATGATGGCGGACTCATCATCACTGCCGAAGAATACAGATACACCCGCGAGATGGCAACAGATATGAATTTTGGTGGCAGTGTGCCCCAAACCTCTTACCGCAATTATTATTATTATAATGATGTACTTGCCATATCCCTAAACCCTGATGGCAGCACCCATTGGGCGGCGGTATTGCGCAAAGACCAAACAAGCATGAATGATGAAGGAATCTACTCCTCAATAGCAGTGCATAGCACCCCTACCCAAATGCATTTTTTGTATAATGATGTTGCCAGAAAACGCTGGACACTCAATAGCCAGACTATTGGTGCATCGGGTAAATTCTCTCCCGCAATTCTTATACAGCCGCAAGATTATAACGGCAAACTCATTATAAGAGATGCCGCACAGGTTACCCGCCAACACACTATTATTTGTGGACTTACAGAAGCAGGTTATGTGTTGGTGAGGGTGGAGTTGTAAGGGCTATGATTTTACTTCCGCAGCAAACTAATGCTACCAGTTTTGTAGAAGGAGTGGTTATCAATTCCTGTAGCTTTTAGTATGTAGGTGTAGGCATCTGTGGGGGCTTTAGCCCCATTAAAAAGGCCATCCCAGCCTTGGTCTAAATCATGGGTTTCAAACACCATTTCTCCCCAGCGGTTAAAGATGCGCAGGGAGTATTGGTACGCCTCGCCACCGGTTTGGGAACTTATAAATAGAGAGGAGGGTTTCCATACATCATTAAGCCCATTATTATCCGGCGTAAAAGCATTGGGCAGGTAAAGCCTGCTGGGCAAAAGTCCGCAACTGATATTAGAGGCTGCGCTATCTCCCCTGCCACCATTTTGGTATGCCATTATGCGGAAACAAAGGGGCTCACCAGTGGCGCTTAATGCGGAATCAAGGGTGTAGGTAGTATCATTAATATTATGTTGAAGCAGTATTACAGTTTTATCCTTTTTTATCAATTGCACGGCATAATGGTGCACCCCACTTTGCCATCCGTGGTACTTATTCCAACTTAAAATAAATTTATCATCACTAATAGTGGTGGTTAATAATATGCTTTGTGCCGTAGCGCTTATTGGGTTTCTGTAGCCGCATTTATCCAATGCCTGCACAGTATATAGGTAAGATTTTGAGGAGGTATTGGCTGTGATATCATTATAAAAAGTATCGTTGCTTTCAATAACCTCAGGTGTGGCATTGCCGCCTGCCTCGCGCTTAGTGAGTATATATTTTTGCAGATTACTAAGTGGTGTTTTCTGCCAGCTGATGCCAATGTTATATTTAGTATTTACTGTGGCAAAATAAATAGCCAAAGGGGTATTTTGTTTTTGATAATTGGGGGCAAAAACAACTTTATTGCTATAGCTGCTATAGCCGCCACTCATAGATTTTGCTACAACAAAATAGGTGTATTTTTTATCACAAAGGTTGGAGTCTATCCATTGATTATGCACTGCGGTTAGGGTGGTAATCAGTGCTTCTTTTTGCCCTGCCTCTTGCCTGTAGAGGGCATAGGTAAGCAGGCTATCCCACCCAATATAGGGGCTCCAGTTTAGCTGCGCAGTGGTACCGTTAATAGCAGTGGCAGTAAGTTGCATACTGCAATGTTTTTTTAATGTAGGATTAGCATAATTACACTCATCAGCAGAGGCAATATGGTAGCAGTAGGCATGTGTGTTTGTGCTAAAAGCGGTGAGGTCAGTAAAGGCAGTATCTGCCCTATTATAAGTTGAAAATAAATTATTGAAATTGGAATCCATTCTTGTTAAGGTATAAAATGTAAACCCTGCTTTGGGCACTTTATTCCATTTGATGGAAATGGAGTTGGAGTCATTAACCGAAACATAGCAAAGCTGTGCCGTGGAGGAGGGTATGCTGTCCTTAACCCTCACCAATGGTTTTGTACTTTTTGTGGTGCAGCCCCGCCTGTCGGTAGCAGTTAATGCCACCTGCCTGTGCCCTTGGGTATAATAAGTGAAATCAGGGTTTACCGCCACGGAAGTATCCTTTACTTTTGGCTCATCAAAGCGCCAGAGGTAGGTGGCAATGCTGTCTTCAGCAGAGGTGCTTAGGTTGGTAAATTTTATTTGTTGATAGGCACAGATTACGGTATCAGAAACCCTGAAATCTACCAACGGTGATTGCCATACTTTTATCAATTTGTTTTGGATGAGGGTATCTCTGCAACCGCCTTTGCCTTCTGCAATTAATCTTACGCTATGGTAGCCCGCTTTGGCAAATGCAAAATTTGGATTGGTTGCGGAGTCATCAATAGAGCCATCATTATCCATATCCCAAAGGTGCTTTACGGCGTGTTTAGTACTATCCATAAAACTTACTTTTAGGGGAGAACAACCCGCCAATGGGGCAGCATACATTTTAGCCTTAGGAGTTCTGTAAATCCTCACCGTATCCTCTTGAAAGTTCTTGCAGTTTTTAGCATCAACAGCTACCATTACAGGGTAAAAGTATTGTGAATCTGCGGATACATTATTCATTTTATACCAATGGTCATCCATCTTATTTTTGAGTTGTGCAGAGCCGTCATCATAATTAAAAATATAAGATTTCACGCTTTTGCTGCTATCTGTAAAACTTACATTAAAGCTATCACAACCTACCTCTTTAGAGAGTAAAAACTTAGGTGCCGGCCCAACAATTTTTATTAAGGTTGGGTAATTATAAAGCATAGCACAAAGCCTCAATGTGTCATAAATATGAATGGTAACCTGATAGCCTGCAGGGTTATTTTTAATATAAAGATGGGATACTAATTTTTGTGTATCAGTGGTAGTGGTAGTTCCATCTCCCCAATCCCAAGTAAATTTATTGCAGCGCTTAGAAGTATTGGTAAAAGTGATAATAGCAGGGGCGCAAAAGGCAGAAGTTTGAGAAACTGTAAAAGCTGGCCGTATGCCCTTTACCGCAAAGGTTGAATCCTTTTTACCGTAGCAGGTTACCCCCGCAGTAGTGTTGGTAGTATTTAAGGTAATGGTGTAGGAGGTATCTTTAAGGAAAGTACAGGTGAGAACCGCCGCACTATCATTGGGTAGAAAATAAGCATAGGTAGCCGGTGTAACACTCCATTTATATTTGTTAGGGACAGGGTCAGAGCCACAATTAATATTCACAGGCACACCAAGGCAGGTGGGTCTCTCATGCCCAAACACAGCATTGGAACCCACACAAATTGATTTACTAATAACACTTTTACATTGGTTGCTATCCTTAATATTTAAACTCACATTATAACATCCCGGGGCAGTGAAGTCAATGTTATAGGCGGTGTCATTAAGCCGCGTCATAGAGTCCCCTTTTTTGGGCGAAATACTCCAAGTATATTTTGGGATGTTTGATGATGTATCCGGATACCTCATCTTTAAACGTGAAGAAGCAATAATGCTTATGGGTGGGCAGCCTGTAACCTTATTGGTAAGGATTTCCGGAACCTCTCCATTAATTTTTAAATAGCGGTTTTTTATAAAGGTATCATTGCAACCCTTTAAACTTTTCACCACTAAAAACACATTATACTCTCCTGGTTTTGGCGGATTATAATCCACGGTTCTTTGGGTAAAGGTGGCAAGGGTTTTCACACTATCCGAATGCTGTATTACCCATAAATATTTATACGGATTATTCAATTCTTCCACGGGCAAAGTGAGATTCTTTAATAGGATATTTTTACCCAGACAAACCGAATTGGTATCTGCTTTAAATAATGCTTGTGGCTTGGAAACAATCAAGTATTTTTTCTCCCTAAAGGTATCAATACATCCGGTGCTGCCACTTGCTACCAGCTGTAAATTCCATACCCCCGGTTTAGGGAAAACAAGATTAATATCACTGGTAGCGGTTGGCCCTATGCTAATGTAATTCTTCCCAGTGGTATCATCAATAAGCCATTTATATTTTACCGGCCCTGCCCCAAAAAGCTGTGTGCTATTAATGATAAACATGCTATCTCCCGGGTTGCACCTTACGTTGGTTTTAGATTCAAAACCTGCCTTAGGTCCCCTCACCATAATGCATTGCGGGCAGGTAGCTGTATTTTGGCAGGTTGCATTTTTATAGGCATAGGCAAGTGTAAAATCCAGATTGCCTACCCCATTATACCATGCAGAATCATGGCGGGTACTACCATCAATACGCCACTCAAAATCTTTACGGCTACTTTTCTTAACTTTATTGGTGAGACTAAGCATTTCATGTATGCATACAGTATCCTTATTATGCCCTAAAAATGGTTATATAAAGCTATCAATTGTTTTGCTGAATATGCAGCCATCAGAGAGTTTTACTTTTAATGTTACAGGATGAAACCCCGTAGTAGGGAACTTAATTCCTGTTGGGCTGGAGGTAGTATCAGTGGACGGACTTCCGCCGCTAAAGCTCCATAAATAGCTGCTTACTGTTCTATCAGATGCAAAAACATTAGGGGTAAAATCTGCGGTTATCCCTACATTGGTTTCTTTAATAGCCGCACAAAAATTTGAGGCAGCACTATCCGTTACGTTGATGTATTTATCATCACTAAATATGGAAGAACATCCATATTTATTTACCACTACCACCAGCAAACTTTTATAGCCTGTGGTTAAAAAAGAATCAGTAATTAGCTGTGGGGTATTCAGGTGGCTTTTACCATTAATTACCCAATCTCTGGAGGCAGTATTAAGCGTGCTATCAATAAAAGTAATTTTCCTTTGACCACTACAGAGAGTTCTGCCGGGTTGCACAATAATATTGGGTGCGGCAACGGGCAATACTTCAATAAAATCTACCTTGGTAATGGTGTTGCAAACACTACCATTTTTTAAAGTTGCCCTAATGCTAATGGTATATTTACCAGCCACAGTAAAAATCTTATAGATGCTATCCTTACCAAGATTAAATCCACTGCCAAAATCCCATTCAATAGTTTTAACAGCAGTATCTTTAACAGCACCAAATTTCACTACAAGGGGGGCACAGCCTTTTGTTACGTCCACCTTAAAATCTAAAGTAGAACACTGTGCTTTTCCTTCAAAGCTTTGAAAGAAAAAAACGGATAAGCAAAACCAAAAACCCAGGGCTGTTTTCATGGTAAAGATGCTAACCAGTTGCGCCTCTGATATCAGCCCTTGGCAAAAAGCTAATAATTAATTGTGTAAAATTAATTTAAATTTCCAATGTACCAAACAAAGAGATGAGAAATCTTAAATAGTTGCCTTACCCAAAGCTATTAATCATCAAGAATTGAGAAACCCAACAAAACAATAGATAAACTCATTGGTAATTTTAAGCGGTTTTTGGCTTACGAAATAGTGAAGAGGTTAAAGGAAAAGGGCAATACAGAAGTGCTGCGAAAGTTAGAAGAAGGTGTGGTAGAAAGCGACAGAAAAAGAGGCAAAAAGCATGAGGTTTTCCAACCGTCTTTTGATTGTAAGCTTTGCGCTTCTGAGAGGTTTATTTTGCAGAAGCTGCATTATATACACCATAACCCTGTGGTGAAACATTGGAGTTTGACGGAAGATTTCAGTACATTTGAACATTCATCAGCTAAATTTTATGAGCATAATGAACTATGCAAAATACCAGTTACCCATTGGGAAGATGTGGGTGGGTGAGTCCCTCACTTCCCCGATGCTTTGTCCCGAAACTCCGGGGATGTCTCATGACGGGGTGGAAATGTGGGAGGGATGGACTCATCGGTTTCATGAATCTACTTTTTCTGTGTGCAACGGTGCGCATATGCCTGCCGACGAATACAAGGGTGCACAACTTATACTAACCGACGAGTCCCCACTGCGCACAAAATCCCATCGCTTCGGGAGACACGGCGGGGAAGGAGTAGGTTGCGGACAGATTTATGACCAAGGCAGTAACACTGAGGAAGCAAATAATAATTTTGACCATTGTACTGGCACCTCAACACAAAATAAGGCGGATTTATTTGTAACAGGCTATTTGAATTATTATTATAGTACTAATGTAAACCCATTATCTATTTGCAGCACCTTAACAAGCAGACCAATGCCTACATTTGCATTAACAACAGGCACAATAGATTTAAATTATAGTTCTTATACTACTTCCGGTTCTAACTTAACTATGACCTCAACAAGTAATACTTCCTGTTATGGCACATGGCTAAGCCCAATGATGAATGGTATAGAGATGTCAGAGAAAAAGAGTTTTAAATACTTACCTATCCCTTTTCGTAATGAATTTACTATTAAAGGTGATTTGAAAAATAGCCATATAGAAGTATATGATGTACTTGGCAAAAAAGTATATTATAATGATAGGGTAACTTCTGATAACTTTTCAATTGATACCCACACTTGGAATTCAGGGACGTACTATATAAGGATTAACACCCCAAAAAATAATTTATCTAATAAGGTAATTGTTAAATACTAAAATCATGAAAGGGTTAGTGTTTTTTATAATGCAAGGTATATTGCTGTTAGCGAACTCTATAAATTTATTTGGAGTCAATTATTGCAAACCAATATACACAAAACCAAATACAGGCTTTTGCGTTAATACAGTAGAAATTGATACCTTTTATCATTATCAATACTGTACTAAAAACGTATATGATACTACCCATATTAATGCCCCTGTAGCTGTGCTATATTCTGGTAAATCTTATCCAATACATACAGATGCTACAAGTTCAAGGATTGCCTTTTGGATTGACTACAACCAAGATGGTGATTTTGATGATGTAGGGGAGTTTATTGATTCAAGTAAATTTAAAGATTCTTATAAGACAAACTGGAATATACCTTTAAATACGCCTACAAGTAACTATAGGATGAGATTTCTATCATCCTTTTTAGTTGGGATTACAACAAAAGGTGCATGTAAAACATTTACCTCAGGTGAAATGGAAGACTATTTAGTATCCATCCGTCATTGGTATCATGATGATATGCGTGTAACAAAATTATTAACACCAGATAAATTTGGTTGTGGAGATACCAATTATCATTTTAGTATCCAGTTTCAGAATATGGGTAAAGATACCCAAAAGGTAATTCCTTTCATTATGAAAGTGCAGCCTAAAAAGGGTGCTATTGTAAGTATATATGATACCCTTTATAAAACTATCCCACCCGGCAAAATAGATACTTTCACTTTTACCAAAACTTATAATAATTCAACGGGTGCTATTTATAATTTATGGGCAATAGTTAACCTACCCAATGACTCCTTAAGAGATGATGATACTTTATTTACTACAAGGGCTATTTACCCCTATATACCTCCTCCTACATTGGGTAACCCTTTGGGGTGCAGTGGCAGTTTAATAAACTATTATGCAAAACCTCACAGCCCATATTCTTTGTTTTGGTTTGATACTGATACTGGCAAAAAACAAATTGGCTACCCCGATACCTTAAAAAATATTTACTCTACTAATAACACAAGAATGTTTGCTGCCTTATCAGATGCGCCACAATACAGTATGACACCTTATGATACAACCTTGGCGGGAACCTCAAGGGTATTTGTGATAACAAAACCCTTTTGGCATACAGTATATTTTACAGCTTATAAAGATTTTATATTGGATACAGTTACTATTTATCCCACTGGTTCAGGATGGATTCATGTTAACTTAGGTAGTTTGATAAAAGACTCCTTTTTTGTTAATCCTAGCAAACCAAAAAGCCCAATTAAACTTAATTTAAATTATCATATTAAGCCCGGGACTTATGCATTGACTGATTTCTATAGTAGATTTGATAACCCAAGTGATGGTTTATGTTTCTCTGATAGTGCATCGTATTACTATTCATGTCCCTTATTAAGTATTTTAGGTTATAGTCCGACTGGTAGCAGCAAAGGTTGGGGTTATGGTCCTTTCTATAACTGGAAGGTAACAGGAGTTGGTTGTTTTAGCAGGAGGGTAAGTATTAAGCCTACTTTATACCCAACCCCCAATACCCAATGGCAAAGCACTTATACCAAACCAAGAGAATTATTATTTACACCAAAAGACACTACAGCGGGCAATGCCTATTTATGGCACTTTGGGGACGGGGATTCATCAACTCAAAAAGCACCCACACATCAATTTGCGAAGGACAGTACTTATAAAATAACATTGCAAATAGTAAGTGGCAATGGTTGTATTGGGCAATATGATTCTATGCTTAAGGTGGTTTATACAGGCTTAGAAGAATTACATGCTAATTACAAAATTAGTTTAATACCCAACCCCACTATCTTCACCACTACTTTAGAAGTAAATAATCTCCCACAAACCCCTATCACAATTACGCTTACAGATATATTAGGCAGGCAACTTATGCAACTAAGTCAAACCCCAAATGCAGAAGGCAAACTCATTAAAGAAATTGATGTTTCTGCCCTACCTAAAGGCATGTATTTTATTGAAGTGCAGAATAAGGAGATGAGGGTGGTGAGTAAGTTGGTGGTGCGGTAGTACAAAGCACATCTTGATATCAAAATAGAATTGAAAAACTAACCGTAAATTGCACTTTTAAAATCACAAAACTTTATGCAGCCAAATCTTATTTCAGGGATATTAAAATTAACCACAGAGGAAAAATTAAGTGTGGCAGAGGCCATCTGGAATAATATTACAGAGGGTGATAAAATGCCGCCAATTCCTCAGGAGCATTTATCAGTTGTTAATGAACGCGAGGTTGCGTATTTGGCTGGCAAAACCACAACAAAAGAATGGAGTGAGGTAAAGAAAGCTATCCGTAAGAAATAATGAGGAAAAGGGTTCTCATTACCAAAGAGGCTGAAGAGGATTTAACAGATTCCTATGCTTGGTATAATCTGCAAAAGAATAATTTAGGGGAGGATTTTATAACTGCTATAGAAAATGGTTTTTCACAAATCGAAACAAACCCTTTTACATTTCAGTTAGTAACAAAAACTACAAGGCGGGCAGTTACTAAGCGTTTTCCTTTTAGTATTTATTACCGCATGGATGCGGATAATACCATAACGGTTTTAGCAGTATTGCATCAGTTCAGAAATCAGAAAATTATTTTGAGAAGGTAGTAATCCCTACTCTTTTGGATTCGTAATTTAAAGCCATTGCCATAAGGATTTTATTCCTTTAATAAATTGGTTCTTTAAATCCCTACCTCTCCACCCCCTCCAGATATTTTTTGCCACCTAAATACCGAATCCAATATAGAGTTCCTACTATTCTTCTATAACCATAAGCGGTGGGTTTTAAGGGAGATAAAACCCTTGGGTTGGGGAGGCTTACGGCAATCCGTACTGCCTGGTAGGTGCTTATTTCCGCGGCAGAAGTCTTATAATAATATTTAGCGGCTTCTTCTATCCCAAAGATGCCGTTGCCCATTTCGGCAACATTTAAATACATCTCTAAAATTCTCTTTTTGCCCCATACTAATTCTATTAAAGCAGTAAAATAAACCTCTAACCCTTTGCGGATATAGCTTCTGCCATTCCAAAGAAAAACATTCTTTGCTACCTGCTGACTAATGGTGCTGCCGCCTTTAATCTTTTGGCTCTCCATATTATTTTTAACTGCCTTTTCTATGGCATCAAAATCAAACCCGTGGTGGGTAGGGAATTTCTGGTCTTCGGCACAGATAATAGCCATCTTAATATTAGGGGAAATCTCATCATAACTCTTCCATGTGCAACGAAACTTAAACGGCTCTCCTGATTTGGAAGGCGCTTTTTCACTACATCTGTTTACCATAAGCATTGTAGTGACGGGAGGGAAATACTTTAGATAAAAAACATAAAGGAAGGTAGACAAAATAAATAAGCCCATCAATACTCCAAAGTATTTTAAGATGGGCTTTATTCTTTTCATAAAGATAAAAGGGAAAGAAATTTATTACAATCTCTTAAAAGCTGAGATAGCTTCTGTGGGGTTTTCGGTATTGAAAACTGCATTGCCGGCTACCAAAATATC
>JAPLCZ010000021.1:0-12902 GCA_026391915.1 Bacteroidota bacterium
CTTTTACCTCTTCTTGAATTGTCATGTTGGTTTGGAAATCTGCTGCAAACTTAAGAGAGAGAAGTGGGGAAGAATTAACAATTATAAATTAAAAATTATGAACTTTAAACTATGAATTCATAACTCATAGTTCATAACTCATAGTTCATAATTACTTTTGCCCTAAATTATCAACCTATGAGTTTGTTTGAACAGATAAACGAAGACCTAAAACAGGCAATGAAAAGTAAAAATGAGGTAGCCTTACGTGCTTTGCGTGGGATAAAATCTGCATTGCTTTTAGCCAAAACAGAAAAAGGCGGCAATGATGAAGTTAGTGAGGAGGCTGGCTTAAAGATTCTACAAAAACTTGCTAAACAACGTAAGGAATCATTAGAGATATATACAACCCAAAACCGCCCTGACCTTGCTAAGGATGAAGAACTAGAACTTACAGTAATTGAAAAGTATTTACCTGCCCAAATGAGTGAGGCAGATGTAAAAGAAATTATAAAAAATTTAATTGCACAGGCAGGGATAACCTCCGCCGCCGAAATGGGCAAGATTATGCCCCTTGCCATGAAGGAACTTGCTGGCAAAGCTGATGGCAAATTAATTTCTACACTTATTAAAGAATTGTTATCCTAATAACATTACTTTAATTTCGCCCCCTTTATGAATGGACTTGATTTAACTTTTCTACTTTTTATAGCAGTAGTTGCTTTGCAGGCTTTCCGCAAGGGGTTTGTAAAGGAGTTCTTTGGCTCAATAGCTTTTTTGGTGGCTTTTATTATTGCCATCCATTTTACTTATAGCCTGCTGCACACGTATTATTCTGCAGAAAAGCCCAAAGCCACAACTTTAATTGCAGCCTATTTATTGGTATTTTTTGCTGTTTATTGGGGTATGAGTTTTACAGGTAAAATTGTAGACTCTTTCTTAAAAGGAATTCAATTAGGAATTGCTAACCAAATAGCTGGTGCAGCATGGGGAGTGGTAAAAGCAATCTTTAGTATAAGCCTAATTTTATGGTTTATTGATAGAACTGGTTTTGTGAGCACAAGCTTAAAAGAGGGGTCTTATTTTTATAAACAGATTAAAGATTTTGCCCCTTACATCATTAGCCTGATTACCGACTCCATCCCAATACTAAAAGGTTTGATGATAAAAATAGAAAAGAGTTTCCCTATCCTCCAATACGAAGAAAAAAAAGAAGTAAGCCTTACTATCTATGATACTATTGCTGGATAATTTTGACTCGTTCACTTGGAATTTATACGACTATATTTTGCAGTGCAGTGCAGAGTGTGTGGTAAAAAGAAATACTGAAATAACCATTGAAGAAATAGAACTCCTCAACCCAAAAGCAATATTATTTTCTCCTGGCCCGGGGAAACCAAAAGACCACCCACTTATGTTTAGTATTCTTGAAAAATATCATCAAACAAAACCTATTTTTGGGGTGTGCCTTGGGTTTCAGGCAATGGGGGAATTTATGGGGGATGAACTGATGAAATCAACAAAACCAATTCATGGCAAAACCTCAGAAATAAACCATGATGGCGAAAGTATCTTCATGAATATCCCAAGCCCATTTGTGGTAACTCGGTATCATAGCCTTTCACTAAGTGGCAAAGAAAATAAAGGATGGAAAATAAGTGCAACTACCACAGATGGAGTACCCATGGCGGGTTATCATACCCAATATCCAATGAGTGGTGTTCAGTTTCACCCAGAGGCAATTCTTACAACTCATGGTTTACAATTAATCCGTAATTGGGTTACAACAATATCATAAAATCATTACCTCACAAAAATTTAATTACCTTCGCAACTAATTTCGCATCCTGAATGGAGTATCAACTAAAGAAAGAAGGAAAATTCCAATACATAGAAGAAGGGGAAGGGCATGTTCTGTTGTTGCTGCATGGGCTTTTTGGCGCATTGAGTAATTGGAACTCCGTACTTGACCATTTCTCTAAAAAATACAAAGTGGTCATTCCGCTTATGCCGCTTTATACCATGAATATCCTCAAAACCAATGTTGATGGGTTGAGTGATTTTATTCATGATTTTATTAAGTATAAAAACTACCAAAGTGTAACCTTAATTGGCAATTCATTAGGTGGGCATGTGGCTTTGGTTTATGTGTTAGACCATCCTGAAAAAGTACACTCTATGATTCTAACAGGCTCTTCCGGGTTGTATGAAGATTCTTTGGGAGGCACTTACCCTAAGCGTCAGGATTATGAATTTATAAAAAAGAAAACGGAGCTTACTTTTTATGACCCTGCTACTGCCACCAAAGAATTGGTTGATGAAGTTTATGAAATAGTAAATTCAAGGATAAAAGCATTGCGCATTTTGCATTTGGCAAAATCTGCCATCCGTCATAATCTGAGTAAAGAAGTTGACCAAATTAAAATTCCGGTTTGCCTTATTTGGGGCAATAATGATATCATCACCCCGCCGGATGTAGCACGTGAATTCAAGGAATTACTTCCAGTTTCCGAATTGCATTTTATTGATAAATGCGGGCATGCCGCCATGATGGAACGCCCTGATGAGTTCAACCAAATTGTTGAAGAATATCTTACCCGTCTTTCAGTAAAATCTATCTAATGCTTGCCAGCGAATTGGTAATTGAGGATTTCCCAACACTATCCCCGGCTGACACAATAAAAACAGCAGGGAAGATTTTTATTGATAATGCTATTGCACATCTTGCAGTAGTAAATAGTAGCAACAAAATTGAAGGCATCCTCCCTGCTGATGTAATTCTAACCTCTTCTCAAAAAGGAACAGTTGCCGATTTCCATAGTGACTTTATTCAGGCGTTTGTTTTCCCAGATATGCATGCCTTAGATGTGTTTGAAATTGTAGCAAGGCTTGAGCTTTCCATCCTTCCAGCTTTTGATTTGGATGGTAATTACATAGGAACAATAACCACAGAAAATTTACTCCAAAGGCTTTCTACTTTATATTCATTTAAACAACCCGGTGGCATAATAGAAATGACCATTGGGCAAAATGATTTGGATGTTTCCAACATCACCCATTTGGTGGAAGATAATAATGCTAAAGTAATCCTTATGTATATGGATACGGATGAAGTTTCTGGAGTAACTAAACTTACCATGAAACTCAATACTATGGATGTAGAACGTATTGTTGCTACACTGCAAAGGTTTAATTATAAGATAGATTTCTACCGCCCATCAGATAGCCAGCGTGATGAACAAAAAGAACGTTATGCCATGATGATGAAACTTTTTGACTTATAAATATGCATGAACAGGATTGTAATTTTTCTGTTTTCATTGCTTCTTTTCTCTAAGTCATATTCCTCCAACTTCAATTCTGATTCTACTCAAAGAGTAAATTTTATCTCCATTGATATTAGTGGAAATAAAATAACAAAGGCTAAAATTATTTTAAGAGAATTAGTCTTTAAAGTGGGTGATTCTATTTCTTCCTCTCAACTCGTAAAAGCAATTGCTGAATCAAAACAAAATCTTACCAACACAGGGCTTTTCCATGAAGTAAAAATTATAGATTCTATATTTGGTAATCAATGCTTCATCTCAATTACAGTTATTGAAAGATGGTACATTTGGGCGGAACCTACTTTCACTTTAGCTGATAGAAATTTCAATGAGTGGTGGCTTCACAAAGATTTATACCGAACTACTTATGGGATTACTACAGATTGGAATAACTTCACTGGGAATAAAGATAGACTGAAAGTAAGTTTGATTTTGGGATGGCGGCAAACCCTTGGTCTAGTTTATAAAATTCCATACCTCAATAAAAGTAAAACTGTGGGTTTGCAGTTAACATCAAACTATAATTTGGGGCACGAGGTACCATTTATAACTGATAGCAACAGACTAAAATTCTTAAGAGTTAATTCCAATTATATCTATAAGCAATCTACACAAGAGATTTTATTTACTTATAGAAAGAAGCATAAACTCACCCACTACTTTTCTTTAGGGTATGACTATTATAATATAGGTGATACTATTACAAAGTCCAGAAACCCAGAGTACCTCAATACCCAAAAAGCAACACTAAATAGTTTGTATTTGGATTATCAGTTAGTATATGATAACAGAGATTATTTTTTCTATCCAGAGAAAGGAGAATATCTTTCAGCTGAGTTCCAGCGTAATGGTTTAGGTCTTCCATTTGAAGATATTTCACTCACTACAATAACCCTTACTGCAAAAAAGTATTTTCCTCTTTATAAAAACTTTGTGTTAATAAATTCGCTACAAGCTACCCATAGTTTGCAAGCAACATCACCTTACATATATAAAAATTCACTTGGTTATAGAATGTTGGTTAGGGGGTATGAGCATTATGTAGTAAATGGACAATCCTATTTTTTATCCAACAACGAACTAAGGTATAAATTGATTGACTGTGACATCAAACTACCTTATTTAAAAATGAGCCAGTTTAACAAAGTCCCCATGAAAGTCTATGTTAAATTACTAGGAGATGTAGGATATGTAAATGGAAAAGTTATGAATAATAATTCCCTAATAAATCAGTGGCTCATTGGGTATGGGGTTGGTTTGGATGTTATCAGTTATTATGATAAAATAATGAGGTTAGAATTTAGTAATAATAAAATGGGAGAAAGAGAAGTATTTTTGCACTACATAGTTGCCTTCTAATTTAATTGTGAAATGAAAATAGCCATCTACGGAAGAGAAATAGAAAAAAAAGACCACGGGTTTATCTCTGAGTTATTTGAGTTTCTTTCCAAGGAATCTATATCATATATAATAGAAGAAAAATACAGAAAGAAATTATCACAGTTTCAAAACGTAGAAAACATAGTGGGCTTTTCAAATCCAGAAGACCTCTTAGCTTTTGAAACTAATTATATCATTAGCCTAGGTGGAGATGGAACTTTACTGGATACGCTTGATTATACTAAACAAACAAAACTCCCGGTAATGGGAATTAATCTTGGTAGGTTGGGTTTTTTATCTAGTGTACACATTGAGGAGGCATTTACTGCAATAAGACTTTTGCAACTTGGTCAATATAAAATTGAAAGCAGAACAATGCTTGAGCTAAAATCAGAATCACATTTTTTCAAAGGGAAGAATTATGCTCTCAATGATTTCACAATACATAAAAGTGATACAGGTTCCATGGTAGAGATAGACACTTATTTTAATGGTGAATTTTTTAATACCTATTGGGCAGACGGTTTAATAGTATCTACAGGAACTGGTTCTACCGCATATTCCCTCAGCTGCGGCGGTCCTATTATGTTTCCAGATTCAAAATCTTTTGCTGTAACTCCTGTTGCGCCACATAATCTTTCCATTCGCCCAATAGTAATCTCGGATGATACCGTGGTAAGTTTCAATGTAAGAGGGAGGGGAAATACACACCTTATTTCATTGGATGCCAGATATGAAGTTTGCGAATATGGGAAAACACTTGCCATTCAAAAATCCACTCACAATTTTCGTCTTATAAAATTGGACAGTCAGAACTTCATTAACACTCTTCGTGAAAAATTGGGTTGGGGATTTGATAGTCGCAACGGATAATATTAATTTTGTTTTGTGAATTGAAAAAAAGAAGTAATTTTACACCCGCAATCCAAAAAAAGAATACACATGAAACTCAAACATTTTCTATTAGGTTTATTAACCTTTACACTCTCCACTACACTTGTACAATCACAAGACATAGAGGGAGGAATTATGGTAGGTATCACTGAATATCAGGGAGACCTTTCTACCAAAGCAATCACTTGGTCACAAAGTAAATTATCACTTGGTGCATTAGGTCGTTATTATTTCAGCCCCCGTTTCAATGTAAAAGGTGGTTTTTTCTATGGTTCTGTAGAAGGTGATGACCAAAATAATGCTGTTGGGTCAAGCGTTTATAAAAGAAACCTTAATTTCAAATCTACCCTTTTGGAGTTATCTGCTCAAGGAGAATTAAACATTCTTCCTTATATTAGTAATAGCAGAAGATATCGTTTTGCACCTTACATTTTTGGAGGTGTTGGTGTTTTCCATTTTAACCCTATGGGTCAAGATAGAAGTGTTGGTGGGGATAATAAGTATTATGCCTTACAGCCCTTAAAAACTGAAGGTTCAACTTACTCTTTATGGTCTTTATGTATTCCTTATGGGGTAGGTGTTAAATATAGTTTAGGTAAATTTTGGAATCTTGGTATTGAGTTTGGACAAAGAAAATTATTTTCTGATAAATTAGATGACGTTAGTGGTGTTTACGTTGATCCTTCTAAAACTGCCGGAACTGATATCGCAAAACGTATGTCTAATATGCAAGGAAAACCATCCGCTATAGGGAGACAAAGAGGCAATAGCAAAAAAGAGGATATGTACCTATTTATGGGTCTGACTTTAACTAAAACAATCCGCAGGTTCAGCTGTTCTAATTTCTAAAATAATCATCTCAGTATTACTGAAGAATGAAAAAATATATAGTTTTATTTACAGGGGTATTATTTTTAATACCCCTTTTTTCTACCTCCCAGTTTTGGGAAATAGGTATTTTAGGTGGGGCAACCCAATATAATGGTGATTTATCACCTTACCTTGTTACTATGCAAGAAACTCAGCCTTGTTATGGTGCTTTTGCACGGTATAACCTAAATACACGTTATACCGTTAAAGGCAATGTTTTTAGAGGCAAAATAACAGGCTCTGATTTAAATGCCATAAACAATAAAACCAAAGAAAGAAACCTTAGTTTTCGTTCTGATATTATTGATCTTGCTGTAACTATTGAATATAACCTTTTACCCTTTGAAGCAAATTTTAATTCCCGCAAAAGATTTGCACCTTATATTTTTGGTGGATTGACGGTATTTCATTTTGGCCCAGAAGCACTTTATAAAGGTAAATGGATTCCATTGCAGCCCCTTGGAACTGAGGGACAAAATACTACCCAACATAATGACAGAACAAAGTATGCATTAACTCAAATAGGAATTCCTTTCGGAATGGGTATAAAATATAGCCTTAATAATAACTGGTGCATTGGAGCTGAGTTCGGTCTTAGAAAGACGTTTACTGATTACTTAGATGATGTAAGCACTACCTATGTAGAACCTGGTCTTTTAGAAAAATCTAATGGTACATTGGCTGAAGCTCTGTCAAACAGAAGTGGGGAGTTAGATGGTAAGCCACATTATTTTACAGCTAAAGACGAAAGAGGTGATGCAACTACCAAAGATTGGTATATGATGGGTGGTTTAACACTTTCCTATACTATATTGCCTCCTAAGTGTCCAAGATTTTAATTTCAAATTAAAGAGGAGATAAATAACGAAGCCTGCAATAATTACTTGCAGGCTTCGTTATTTATAGAACTTGGAATAATCTTTTCAATGCAAAAAATTCTATTTGAAAATTATTACTTAATTTAGTAGCTCAATTATGGTAAAGCAACTCCTTCTTTTTAGTCTTCTTTTTTTTCTTTCTGTTTTTTCAGTCTATGGTCAGAGGGAGGAAGTAGGTGTATTCATTGGAGGTGCTAATTATCAGGGTGACTTAGCTCCTGACATTGTTCTCAAAGAAAGCCATTTGGCTATTGGAATAAACTATAAGAAAAACCTTAATCCCTATTTCTCCTATTCTGTGAATTTTAATTATGCCAATATTTCCGGTGATGATAATAACAACCAATATCTAAAACCTAGGAATCTTAGCTTTAGTACAGAGATAATTGAAATCTCTCCAAGGATAGAATTTAACTTCTATAAATATGGAGTTGGGTTACATCCTAGGAAATTTACACCTTATGTTTTTACAGGGCTTTCAGGCTTTAGCTATAATCCAACAACCAAAATGAATGGAGAAACTATTAAGCTTAGAAAATTAGCTACAGAGGGGCAAGGAGTACTTGATAAATCTCCTAAAGTTTACGGCAAATATGGATTGGCAATTCCTCTTGGTGGGGGGCTACGATTTCATCTTGCGGAGAAATGGAATCTATACGCCCACTGCGAGTATATGGCAACGTTTACTGATTATCTGGATGATGTTAGTGGTGTATATGCTGATAAAGATAAACTCAATGATGTACTTGGGAATAATTCAGTGAGGCTTTCTGACAGAACAGGAGAGAAAACAAATAAATATTTAGGCACTACAGGCAAGCAAAGAGGCAACCCTCAGAAGTATGATTGGTATATTTTTTCAGGCATCACAATATCTTACTCAATACCAAATTTGATTTGTTTTGAGTTTTAGCAAAGTACTGTAGTATATTTTTCTAAATTTGCCCTAGTTTTCCAATCTTAATTAATGCCTGAACTACACGACTTAGTTGACCCAACCCGATTGCCTTTGCATATTGCTATCATTATGGATGGTAATGGAAGGTGGGCAAAAGAGAAGGGTGCTGAAAGGATTTTCGGACATCATAATGGTGTAACTTCCTTAAAAAATATAACTACTGCTTGCACTGATTTAGGAATTAAATACCTCACTGTTTATGCATTTTCAACTGAAAACTGGAACCGCCCCAAGCAGGAAGTGGATGCTTTGATGGAGCTTTTGGTAGCATCAATCACTAATGAAATGCCTACTCTTTTAAAGAATAATGTTTCTTTAAATGCCATTGGAAATTTGGAACAACTCCCTACAAGGTGTCGCAAAGAATTAATGGATGCTATTGAAAAAACATCTACTAATAATGGGCTTACATTAGTGCTTGCACTTAGTTATAGCGGCAGGTGGGACATCATGAATGCAATTAAAGGAATTGTTGCTGACGCAAAAACTGGGAAAATTGATACAGACACAATTACGCCGGAAATCATGAAAAGCTATTTAACCACATCTTTTTATCCTGACCCCGAATTGCTGATTCGCACCGGCGGTGAGAGAAGGGTGAGTAACTTTTTATTATGGGAAATCGCTTATAGCGAACTTTATTTTTCCGACAAACTTTGGCCAGACTTTGATAAGGATGATTTTTATCAGGCGGTGATTGATTATCAAAAAAGAGAAAGGCGTTTTGGGAAAACAAGTGAGCAAATTAAAATTACATGACACGACTTTTTAGTTTATTAATATTCGTTCTTACTTTATCATCATTAAAGGCTCAAACAGGTGACACTGTTTTGAGCTATGCAATACCCACCAAATACGAAATTGCTGGAATAAGAGTGACTGGTGATGAATCTGAAAAAACCACTGTACTCAGTTTATGCGGCTTGGCTACAGGACAGAAAATTAGCATCCCCGGAGAAGATATTACTGATGCGCTAAGAAACATCTGGAAACAAGGTTTGTTTTCTGATGTAAAAATTTTATTGGATAAAACTGAAGATAATAAAGCATGGCTGAATATCTATGTTCAAACCCGGCCAAGGATTTCAAGATATTCTATCTCAGGATTGAGTAAAGCACAAGCAGGGAAAATAAAAGAAGAAGTTCATATCTCTACAGGGGCTATAGTAACAGAACAGTATAAACAAGGTATCATTAAGCGTGTTGATGAATTTTATACCAAGAAGGGTTTCCCCAATTCATCAGTAGTTTTTACTGAAAAGCCTGATACCAGTTTTGGTAAAAATAAAATTCTTTTGGATGTAAAAATCAACAAAGGAAAGCGAGTAAAGATTAGTGAGATTGTTTTTGAAGGTAATGAAATTTACCCTGATAAGAAATTTTACAATATGATGAAGAAGACCAAAAGAAAGATGAAGTATAACATCTTTAGGGCTTCTAAATTTTTGCCTGAAGAATACGAAGCAGACAAAGAAAGAATTGTTGATTTTTATCATGGGGCTGGATATAAGGATGCAAGAATAGTTTCTGATTCTGTCATCAAAGTCTCTGATGACCTCATCAAGATTAAGATTAATATTTTTGAAGGAGATAAATACTATTACCGGAATGTTGCTTGGAGTGGCAATACTAAATATGACGCCAAAACCCTCAATAGCATTTTAGCAATTAAAAAGGGTGATGTATATAATCCTCAGCAGCTTGAGAGCAGATTGTTTATCAACCAAAGTGGTGTGGATGTTACCTCTTTGTATATGGATGATGGTTACCTTTTCTTTTCATTAACTCCTGTAGAAACCCGTATTGAAAATGATAGTATTGATTTGGAAGTACGAATTTCTGAGGGGCCACAAGCAACCATTGATAAAATAAAAATTACAGGGAATACCAAAACGCATGACCAGGTTATCCTGCGTGAAATGCGGACAAGGCCGGGACAGAAATTTAGCAGAAGTGATGTGATAAGAACCCAAAGGGAACTCTCCCAAATTGGGTATTTTGACCCCGCAAAAATGAATGTAATTCCTACACCAAACCCGCGGACAGGTACTGTAGATTTAGAATACATTGTAGAAGAAAAACCATCAGACCAAATTGAACTTTCAGGCGGTTGGGGTGCAGGACAATTGGTAGGGGTATTGGGCTTGACATTAAATAATTTCAGTACAAAAAATATATTTAAACCTAAGCGTTGGCAAGGTTATCCTTCTGGGGATGGACAGAAATTATCAATACGTGCTTACACAAGTGGTAAGTTTTATCAGTCCTATAATATGTCCTTTACAGAGCCATGGTTTGGAGGCAAAAAACCAATTTCATTCAGCATTAGTCCATACCATTCTGAGCAAAGTAATGGCTTGCCAAGCTATGACCCAAGCAGGTACACATTAAAAATTACGGGAATTACTTTAGGCTTAGGAAAACGCCTGAAATGGCCTGATGATTATTTTGTTTTGAACCATAGCTTATCCTATCAATACTATGATTTTAAGAACTATCCTTACCTTATCAAAAACTTCCAGACTGGAGTTTCCAATAATCTTTATTTCCGCCATGCCTTAGTGAGAAATGGATTACAAGGCGGCCCTATTTATCCAACGGGTGGGGCTTATTTATCTATGTCATTACAATGGACCTTACCTTATTCTGCTTTTATTAAAAAAGATTATGAACATTTATCTGGAAGCCAAAAATATAATCTGTTAGAATATCATAAATGGAAGCTTGATGCCTCTTATTATCTAAGCCTGGATCGCAAACAGAAATTGGTTTTAATGGCAGTAGCCAACTATGGTTTGATAGGCTTATATAACCGCCAAATAGGGCTAACACCTTTTGAAAGATTTTATGTAGGTGGAGATGGATTGACAGGATATGTAATTGACGGAAGAGAGCTAATCCGTTTACGAGGATATAAAGGGGCTGACGATATATTACCCAGCCAAGGAGGCACTCTTTACTCCCGCTATACTTTTGAATTACATTACCCAATTACCAATTCACAAGTAGCAACTATTTATGGGCTTGGCTTTGTAGAAGGTGGAAACGCATGGAGTAGTTTTAAACAGTATAATCCTTTTGAACTTAAAAAATCTGCTGGGGTTGGAGTAAGAGTTTTCTTGCCTATGTTTGGTTTATTAGGTTTTGATTGGGGATATGGATTTGACCCAACTGTTAATAATCCAGGAATTCCTTCAGGCAGCCATTTCCACTTTTATATTGGGCAACCCCTCTACTAATTGTAATTTTGAAAGCGGTATTATTTTAGCCAAAGCGCAAAAAATGAAAGCAGTATTCTCCATTATTTTATTGGCAATTTTAGTGAGCATTAATGTTAATGCCCAGCAGCAACGTATCTCTTACGTGGATACAGAATATATCCTTGAACAAATGCCGGAATACCGTTCTGCACAAAAGCAATTAGATGATGCCGCAGAAGGTTGGAAAAAAGAAACAGAAAAAAGGCAAGCAGATATTGATAAACTTTTTAAAAATTATCAGGCTGAGTGGGTACTTTTGCCGGAAGAAACTCGTAAAAAAAGAGAGGAAGATATAGCAGTAAAAGAAAAAGCATTAGCAGATTATCGCAAAGAAAAGTTTGGACCTGATGGGGAGTTATTTAAAAAAAGGCAAACCCTCATTAAACCTATACAAGATAAAGTTTATAAAGCAGTGGAGGATGTGGTAAAGGAAAACCAAGTGGACTTTATGTTTGATAAAGCAGGTGCTGTAACAATGCTTTACTCCAATGCAAAATATGATAGAAGTGATGAGGTGCTGGAGAAATTAGGAATAGGGAAAAACACACCGGATACTAAGACTCCAAATAAAATCCCTGATGACAAAAAAGTAAACCCTGTTGACCACCTATTGAAAAAAGAAGAAACAGATAAAAAAGGAAATCCAATAAACAACATACTTAAAACACCAGAAAAGAAATAACACAATGAAATTTTTAAAAACCTTATTACTTATCGCGCTGGTTATACCAGCAAGCCTGATGGCACAAACTCACAAATTTGGTCATATTAATACCAATGAACTTCTCTCAAAAATGCCTAAAGTAGTTGAAGCACAGAAGCAATTGGATACTTACAAAAAAGAATATGAAGACCAGATAAAAGAATTGCAATCTGAGTTTGAAAAAAAATATCAGGAGATGCAAGCCGGCAAAATGACCGATGCTCAAAAATCAAACAGAGAAAAGGAATTGCAACAGTTGCAACAACGTATTTATTCTGTACAACAAGATGCCAGAGATAACATGGAAAAAAAGCAAGAAGAAATCATGGGACCTATCATTACTAAAGTGAAAGATGCCATTAAAGCTGTAGCCAAAGAAGGTAAATACAATTACATTTTTGAAGCTGCTACACTTCTATATGCTGATGAAAGCGAGGATGTTTCCGGTGCAGTAAAAAAGAAACTTGGGCTATTATAATTCCTTTAGTTAGGGATTATTAAAAGCTTACTCTGAAAGAAATTTCAGAGGTTATATAAATACTTCAAAAACAATTTTAACCACATAGCAGCATAGAAAAACTATGATTCTATGTGGTTAATTTTTTAATAGAAAAAGTGGATAACAGACCTATTGGAATATTAGACTCAGGCATT
>JAPLCZ010000021.1:12912-14526 GCA_026391915.1 Bacteroidota bacterium
CCATTGCAATAGCCCTACCTACTGAGGATATTATCTACTTTGGGGACACAGCTCATTTGCCGTATGGGGATAAATCAAAAGACCTAATACGGCAATTTACTTTACAGATTACAGATTTTTTATTGAACGAAAAAGGTTGCAAATGCATTGTAATAGCTTGCAACACTGCCTCTGCCGCCGCTTATGAATTTTTGCGGGATGCCTATAAAGGAGTAGTGCCTATCTTCAATGTTATTGACCCAATTATTGAAGCCGTGGTAGCTGATAATGCTATAAAAGAAGTTGGGATTATTGCCACCAAAACCACTATTGATAGTGGGGTTTATCAAGAGAAGCTTACTCGTAGGAAACCTGAATTGCCTTACTCTTATTTAGCTACTCCCCTGCTTGCCCCAATGATTGAAGAGGGCTTTTTTGATGATACCATTACCCATGCTGTGGTGCATAATTATTTGGAAAATGAGGAGTTGAAAAACATTGATGCCCTCATCCTTGGATGTACCCATTATGTAATTATCAGGAAGGAGATAGATTCCTTTTTTAAAGGCAAAGTAAAGCTATTTGACTCTACGGATATAGTTGCACAAAAGCTAAAATCTATTCTGGAAATTGAGGGGCTACTCAATAACGATGCTAATGCAGGAGAGCATCTTTTTTTTGTTTCTGATTTCACTGAATCATTCCAAAAAACTACAAGAATTTTCTTTGGGGAACAGATAAAATTAGAGCAGAGAAATTTGGGGAAACTTTAGGACTAAGATGCCTTCTTTAAATGATGGCTAACGCTAAAATCTTTCAGTTTAGAAACCACAAATGCCTTATTCAGTATAAACTCCTTAACCCCTGTTGTGGTTGGGATGTCATACATTGTATCCAACATGATAGATTCAAAAATGGAACGTAAACCTCTGGCGCCCAATTTTAAATCAATGGCTTGCTCTGCAAGATAATCAATCACTTCATCTTCTACAGTAAGTTCAACTCCTTCCATCTTCATGAGTTTTTGATATTGGCGCACCAGAGCATTTTTAGGTTTGGTTAATATCTCCACTAATGTCTCTTTATCCAATGGATTAAGATGAGTGATAACGGGTACCCTACCTATCAATTCGGGTATCAGCCCAAACTTCTTAAAGTCATGCGCCGTTACATACTGAAGCAGATTTTTCTTATCCCTACCTACTTCATTTTTATCCAATTTTTTAAAACCTAAGGGCTGCGTATTGAGGCGGGTTTCTATAATCCTTTCAATGCCATCAAAAGCACCTCCGCATATAAATAAAATGTTGTTGGTGTTTACTGGCACCATGGTTTGTTCAGGATGTTTACGCCCACCTTGTGGTGGCACATAAACTATAGAGCCCTCTAATAATTTAAGCATTGCTTGCTGTACTCCTTCTCCAGAAACATCTCTGGTGATAGAGGGATTATCCCCACCTTTGCGGGCAATTTTATCTATCTCATCAATATATACAATTCCTCTTTCTGCAGCCTCAACATCATAATTGGCAGATTGCAATAGGCGGGTAAGAATAGTTTCTACGTCTTCACCTACATAGCCAGCCTCGGTAATTACGGTAGCATCTGCAATACAAAATGGTACGTCAAGAATCC
>JAPLCZ010000162.1 GCA_026391915.1 Bacteroidota bacterium
GCAAAGGGGAGGTTATCCATCCCCTCCACCGTGGTATTTAATCCATGAATTAAATAGAACAAAATTTTGCCGAAAAAAGCCAAAATAGCAGAGGGCAAAAACAAGCTCAGCACAAGAAAAAGCGCACCCGCCAGCAACACCAAAGATGACCATGGAATGATAATAAGATTGCCCAAAATAAACCAAGTTGGGAATGCATTAAAATAAAATAAAGCCAACGGCATGGTAGCTAATTGTGCCGAAAGAGAAACCGCCACCACACTCCAAACCCAATCAATTGCCCACCATTTAGTAAACCATTTTCGTTTTTCTTTTTCAGGGATTTCAACCCATTTATAAATGTGCGGATGCAAACTTACAATGCCCAAAAGCGCTACATAACTTAATTGAAAACTTGTGCGGGCAATCAGGAATGGGTCATCCACCAATAGCACCAAAGCAGAAATACAAATGGAATTAAAGATATTATTTTGCCGCTGAAATGCCATCCCAATCAGCACGAAACTAAACATAACAACAGACCTTGCCACACTTGGCGACATACCCGTGAGGAATGCATAACCCCACAAAATAATCAGCATCAACAACACAAAAATCTGGTTGCCAAATTTGCCTCTTTTCAAGAATTTAAAAATGAAACTCAGCACAATAAAAATCAACCCCACATGCAAGCCACTTACTGAAAGCACATGCAAAGTTCCGGTGCCGGCATAAGAAGAAATCAACTCTTTGGAGATGTCGGTCTCATCACCCAAAACTAACGCCCTTACCAACCCTTGTTCATCCTCGCCACCCACATATTTGGTAAAAGATTCTGTGAATTTTTGACGAGTACCGTAGATAAATTTATAGAAAGCTTTGCCTTCATTCACTCCAGTAAAAATCCAATCAGCGGGGGAGAGAAAGGCGTTATGATAAACATTATTCCATTTTTTTACATCTCCAATCCCCTTCCATGTTTTTTCTTTTTCTACTAATGGCTCTGAAATTTTCACCTCCACAAAATCTTTTTTTTCAAGGGCGTTTGCAAAGAAATCAGGACGAGTATCCAACTTATTCATCCCAACTATTAGCCCGCCAAGCGCTACTAAACTCAGGCTCATAAATACACCACCAAGCCAAAGGAATTTGTAATTTATTTTAGCAGAAAAAATGTGAAGACCCACAAAAGGAATTGCAAAACCTACAAACAGAATTGCAGGAATTGTAATCATGTAAATCTCAAGAAAAATGCAAGCAATAATGCCGCACACAAACGGAATAAGAACCCTTGAAACAGGTGCGCTACTCCACATGGTCTCTATTTTTGGAAGTACATTATCCTATGTTGGATTCCGGCTTCATCAAAGATTTCTCCCTCTGCCACAAAGCCCAGTTTTTCATAAAAACCAATTACTTGGATTTGCGCATGGAGGTATATTTTTTCAGTGCTTTCTTCAATGTCTTTTAAGGTAGCCAATACCAAATCTTTCCCTACACCTTTGCCACGGAAATCCTGCATTACTGCAAACCTTTCCAGCTTAATTCCTTTCTCTGTTTTGCGGTAACGCGCAGTACCAACAGGGGTAATATTATAGGTGGCAAGAAAGTGCGTGGATGCAGTCTCAAACTCATCATATTCTTCTTTGGGGTCAACTCTTTGTTCAACTACAAACACAATACGGCGGATTTCAAAAGCCTGTTCCATGTGCTTGGTAGCTGTAATTTTTTGAATGCTAATCACGGTAAATTTTTTACGTTGCGGATTGGCAAGTTAGGGAAAGATTTATGGTGTGGCAAAATGAACCAAAAACTATGACGGAATTACTCCACCACTACCTTCTTAACCCCACTCCCAACTCTTACAAAATAAACCCCTTTAGGCAAAGCAGAAACATCAATTGTTTTTTCTGTTTGGGAGGGTAGGTATTGAGTTTTAAAAACTATTTCCCCTAAGATATTATAGATTGTGAGTTCTTCCTTTTGCAAGGTGGTGTATTGGATGGTGAAAGTTGAAGAAGTGGGGTTAGGAGATATTTTGAAACCCTTATTTAACTGAGAAGGAGATTCAATAATAGTAATAGTAGAATCCAATTCCAGATGGTCTGTATATAGAATAAAGCTAAGCCCGTTTTTCTTAGGAGTGGTAGAAGTTAGCGTTATTGTGGGTGCTTTTGCATTATTAATAAGGGGCTTATCTACCCATATTTTATAAGAGCTGATGGCAATATTTTTAAAAGAAAAATTGCCGCCAGTATCTGTAATAGCATAGGCGACTGCTTTCCCGTTGGTGTCGTATAAAAGAACTTTAAAATTAGGGACAGGTTTGCCTGAACCACCCATTTTGCATCCTGTACATTTGGTTACTTTACCACCAATAAATCCTTTGCCTTTAGGGTTAGCACCCGCTAATGTAGAAAAGTTGATATTGGTGTTTGAAAGCCCTTTGGTAAACACAATAGGCTTTGCTTTTCGGAAGACCAACGCAGTATCCCGCCAAGTAGGTAATTCAGTAGGATGTTTTACAGAATCAGGCCATGCAAACAAGTATAAATTACTATCCAAAGTGGTGAAATAATACTTGCCATTGGTATCTGTAACTGTGGTATCAATAGCTTTAACAGTAGAGTCTGTAGTATTGTATTTTATTAGATAAACAGGTGAAGATTTTAAAGAAGAACCTGTGGAAGTTGTCACATTACCCAATACTATTTCATCACCATATTTTGCTACAAAAGGGTTTTTAGTAGAGTCTGCAAAAGTGCCTGCCAAGTAAAGATTTCCCTTTTTATCCATACACATTGCGTAAATTTCTTTGTTAATTTTTATTGATTTATTCTCACCTAATTCAATCCATTTGCTTCCATTCCATTTGGCAACATATCCATTTCCTTTTGCATTTTTTAAGTACCCGGCTACATAAACATTTCCTGTATCATCAATAAGAATTGTACCCACAGTCCAATAGTCATAATGAAAAACATCAGCACCACTACCAAGCTCCGTCCATTTTTTTCCATCCCATTTAGCAATATATGCCTTCTTGCTGCCAGAAGGCAAAATGGAGGCGTAGATGTTCCCAAATGTATCTACAGCAGATGTAATAATGCGGTCAGCGTTTAAAGGATTTACGCTGTCCATTTGGCTCCATCTTGTTCCATCCCATTTAGAGATAAATTCATAGCCATTTGCATTTTTTACAGTTCCATTGGTGTATATATTCCCGAATTTGTCAGCAATCAGGTTAAATATCTCTGAGCCGGAATGAATAACATCATTCCCTAATTCTGTCCATTTTTTTCCATCCCATTTAAAAACATTATACCCAGTAGCAGAAGAGTTTTTTACCACCGTTCCTATATATACATTGTTGGCTTTATCAATACAAATGGCACCAATATTCCCTTTGCTTTGCAGACGGTTAGTACCTGTACCCAATTCTTGCCATTTCTTTCCATCAAATTTTGCCACATAGGTTTCTCCGCTATCATTAATAAATTGTCCAGCAGCATAAATATTCCCCGCTGTATCAGAGGCTATTGATAAAATTGCAAATACAGCATTCAAATCATTTACATGTGCTGTTAAGCCTAACTCCCAATCACTACCGTTCCAGGCATATACTTTATTTCTGCTACTTGATCCAAAATCAGTAAACGAACCCGCCATATAAATTTTCCCTGTTTTGTTTGTGCACAATGACCTAATACTGCTATATACAAACGGGCTCATCCCCTTTGCATAAGCTAACTGAGTCCAACGTTGCGCAAAGAGTTGAGGAGAAAAAATAAAAAGGGAAAAGAGAAGAATTAATTTTTTCATATAGATTACTTCTAGCTGTCAGGCAAAAGTAATATTATTTTTTCTTTGCTTTCAGCAAGGATATTTTACTTCCCCTCTTTCTTTCTACATTTGCCCTATAAATTCAAATCATCTTATGGTTAATTCAATTCCTTCAATAGACCTTGCAGATTTTATTAGTGGTGATGCTGTGCGCAAAGCAGCTTTTGTAAATGCGCTTGGTGAGGCATACGAAAACATTGGTTTTGTGGCTGTGCGCAGCCATGGTTTAAGTGATGCATTATCTGCACAACTTTATGCTGGCGTAAAAGAATTTTTTAATTTGCCTGATGAGGTAAAACATAAATATGAAGTAAAAGAATTAGCAGGTCAGCGCGGTTATACTTCTTTTGGGCGGGAACATGCAAAGGGAAGAACCGAAGGAGACTTAAAAGAGTTCTGGCATTTTGGGCAAGAGGTAGAGGGTGATGATGTGGTGAAAGATGAATATCCCACCAACATTTATTGTGATGAATTACCTGCCTTTAACAAAACAGGAATTGCTGCCTACAAAGCATTAGAAAATGCAGGCAAAAATATGCTGCGTGCTATTGCCATCTTCCTCGGGTTGGATGAATTTTATTTTGATGAAAAGATAAAAAATGGAAACTCCATCCTGCGCCCTATCCATTATTCACCAATAATTGATGACCCCCGCAATGCAGTGCGTGCCGCAGAGCATGAAGATATTAACCTCATCACTTTATTGATGGGTGCCTCTGCCGAAGGGTTGGAAGTTCTCAACAAAAAGAATGAATGGGTAGCAGTAACTGCCTTGCCAGAACAGATAGTAGTGAATGTAGGTGATATGCTGCAACGCCTCACCAATAACCGTTTGAAATCTACTACACATAGGGTTGTAAATCCACCAAAAGAGAAGTGGCATGAGTCAAGATATTCCATCCCATTTTTCTTGCACCCGCGTTCTGAAATGCGATTGGATTGCCTGCCAGAATGTGTGGATGCCAACCACCCAAAAGTCTATACCGATATTTCTGCCGGGGAGTATTTGGATGAAAGATTGGTGGAGTTGGGATTGAAAAAATAGCACATAAAATTGCCCTAAAATCTGCCCTCCCCTACTTCCCCTCTACAAAATCTCTATAGAGTAAATACTTTTTTCGGGTTTCTTTAAAGGTATCCAAATCGGGTTTCCATCCGTTGCGGATTTTGTCGCCGTCAAGGTCATGGGTAATGGCAAGCCTTAGCTTATCAGTACCTGCTAATTTATCAAAGAAAGGATTGAAGAAATGCTCTTTGTCTTTGCTGGCTTTATAACATCCCGTCAGCCAAAAAAGGTAAAGCTGTTTACTTTGGATGATATATTCTCCTGCAAATTTTGTGAGCTTAAACCCCTTGCATTTAATGCCATTGTACATGGGATTATCTGCTTTGCCTTTGATGGGTTTTGGGGTAAACTCCATATTGCCTTCGGTGAAATCCGGCTTGCCAATTACCTCAAAAGGATAAGGCGTACCACGCCCAACGCTGATGTCTGTTCCTTCAAACAAACACAAAGAAGGGTAAAGATATATTGCCTCCATAGTGGGCAAATTGGGGGATGGCGGCACAGGAAGTTTATACAACATTTCGTGGTTGTAGCCATCACAGGGGATAACCTCCAGTTTGCAGCGCATTCCATTTTTCAACCATCTTTCGCCATTAATCATTCCGGCATATTCCCCAATGGTCATCCCATAAACTATAGGCACAGGATGCATCCCTACAAAACTTTCAAATCCTTTTTCTAGCACAGGCCCATCCACATAAAAGCCAAGGGGATTGGGTCTATCCAGCAACATCAGCGGTTTATTATTTTCGGCGCAAGCCTCCATTATATAATGCAATGTAGAGATATAAGTATAGAACCGCACCCCCACATCCTGTATATCAAAAATCACCAAATCCACTCCCTCCAAATCAGCAGAATCGGGCTTTAGCTTTTTGCCATAGAGGGAAACCACAGGCAGTTTTGTTTTCTTATCCTTATAATTAAAAACATTAGCCCCTGCCTCTGCATTGCCACGGAATCCATGTTCCGGCGCAAAGATTTTTACCACCGTTAGTTTTTGTTTGATGAAGAAATCCACCAACAAATCTTTACCAATAATAGAGGTTTGATTAACCACCAAAGCAATCTTTTTTCCTTTGAGGTGGGTAAGATACATATCCGTTCTCTCTGCCCCTGTGCGGATATCGGCATTTGCCGCAAGGCTGCTAAAGAGAAGGGCTGTAAGCAGTAGTTTTGTGAAAGTTTTATACATTGTTGCAGTTTTGAATTTTCCTCTTTTTATAGCCCGCCGAATAAGTTACCGAAGCCAACGGGCATTCAGTAGAATCATCATCCGCATTGCGTTTTTTGCCATTGTGTTGAGTGTGGCAATTATGCTTGCTTCGGATGCTATTGTCATTGGATTTCAAAGCGAAATTAAAAACAAATTTACCGGCTTTGCATCGCACATTGTAATTAGTAAGACAAAAACAAATTTTGCCTACCAGGCAGAGCCCATTTTGATGAACAAAAAGCTTGAGGAAAATGTGCTTAAAATCTTTGGGGTTGCACATATACAACCCGGCGGTTTAAAACTAGGGATACTGAAAACAGAAACGGATAATGAAGGGGTGATTTTAAAAGGAGTGGGCAAAAATTTTAACTGGGATTTCTATAAAGATAATTTCATCAGCGGCAAACAATTTTCGGTAAATGACTCTGTTGCCTCTACCCAAATTTGCATCACCAAAATTATTGCAGATAAGCTCAATTTAAAAGTGAATGATAAGGTGCGCATGTATTTTTTGTTTGAAAAAAGTAGTGACATACTTAATCGTGTTTTTACCATCCACGGCATTTACGAAACGGGCATTGAGGACATAGATAAAAAATATATTCTTGCAGATTTTCGCCATGTGCAGCAACTCAATGGCTGGCGGGAAAATGAAGCAGGTGGTTATGAAGTTTTCTTAAAAGATTTCAAACAAACGGATGTTGTAAACTCCCAAATACAAGACCTGCTGGAGCCAAAAGATTACATAAGCACACGCACCATACAGGAACGCTACCCGCAAATCTTTGATTGGCTGGGATTGCTTGATGTTAATGTTTTTATTATCCTGAGTTTGATGTTGGTGGTGGGCGCCATTAATATGATTACGGCTTTGCTGGTGATGATTTTGGAACGCACCTCCATGATTGGCGCGCTAAAAGCGATGGGTGCAAGAGACGGCAGCATCATCAATATTTTTGTGTACAATGCCATGTTTGTAATCCTTGCTGGGATAGTTTGTGGTGATATTCTTAGCCTTGGTTTCCTGAGTATTCAGCAGCAATTCCATATTTTGCATTTGCCACAAGAAAGCTACTACCTCAGTTATGTACCCGTGCATTTTGATTGGGTACGCATTGCCCTTATTAATCTTGGAGCTTTGGTATTTTGCACCCTCTCCATGCTATTGCCGGGCTTAATTGTGCTAAGGGTAAAACCTGCAAAGGCGTTGAGGTTTGAGTAGCCTAAACTATATCCCCCATCAGCGGCCTTATCACCAAATCTTCTACCACAGCACTAGCAGAAAGTTGGGTGCAGTTGTAGACCATATCTGCCACATCATTAGGGTTAAGAAATCTGGATTCAGGCAAATCAGTACCTGCCCAAGATTGGGTAAGTGTAGCCCCCGGGAGGATGGCAGTAACTTTAATATTGTGGGGTTTTAGTTCTTCACGCAATACTTTATTCATGCCGTACAACGCAAATTTAGAGATGCAATAACTGCCACCATTGGCGTAGCCCATCATGCTTGCAGTAGAACAAACATTCATGATGTGTCCTTGTTTTTTTGCCATCATCATGGGTACTAATTCGCGGGTAAGATGGTAGGCTGCTGCAACATTAAGGTTCATCAAAGCTTCAAAAGTTCCGTCCTTTTCTTCATGAAATTTACCGGGGATGTAAGTGCCTGCATTATTAATCAGAACATCCACTTGCGTAAAATTTTGTTTGATAAAATCAGCAAAACCAAGCACCTCTGCTTTTATGCTAATATCGCAAGAGTAGTAAATAATTTGGGTAGGATAATGAGACGCCACCTCTTGCAAATCAGTTAAAGTTCTGGCGCAAATAGCTACCTTATTCCCAGCCTTTGCAAACTTTAAAGCCATGGCTCTGCCCATGCCTTTGCCTGCTCCTGTTATTACGATATTGTTCATCCTATTCTAATTGTTTTTTAATTGTGGGATGGAGTGCGCAAAGGATTTTTATTACTTAAAACAATATTTTATTGTTGCGCAGTTCATACGGCAAAGATAAGTTTTGTGGTTAATCTTGGTTAGGAATAATGATGTGGGGTGGCTTATGCCCAATCCCGAAACTTCGGGACTTTGAACTTTCAATATATTTGCAATTGCATCGGAGTGCAAGTCCCCTTTAGGGGATTTAGGGGTAAATGCATAGGTTGATTAAGATGAACTAATTTCGCCTTCATAAATTCTATGAGGCTTACAAAAAATTCTAACATCTCTATTGCCATCAACCTCTTTGCTGCCACTACATTTTTGTGTGGAGGTATCCTGTTTTTGTTTTGGGGATTTGATTATTTCAAATCTGAATTAGGGGTAAAAAAGTACGCCGGATTGGCATCCATATTTGGTGGAATTTGCTTCTTGGTTTTTTCTGTTTTCTTATTTTTAAAAAGGAAAAAGAGATTCCATGATTTATTGTTTACTGCCTCCATTTCTGTATTTTTATATTTGATGATTGAGATGATTTTTTACCTCAGCATTTGCTATAAAGATTATAAAACCTTAAAACAATTTGATGCATTCTCCTACCCTGCCACCATCTATGATAGCATAAGAGGATTTAGGTGGCAGAAGGGAACACACAGGACAATAAAAATCATTAAAGGAGAAATAATAACTGACAATTCCTTTACCCCAAATAATAAGGGCTACCATTGCAACCGTGATTTTTTTGAACATAAAAAAGACACCTCCTCAAAACGCATTATCATCTTTGGAGATTCATTTACAGGAGGGGAGTTTACCAAAGAAGTTTGGGCAGATAAAACGCAAGAATTATTAAATTCAACCCACCAAAAAATCGAACTCTATCCTTTTGCTTTAAGTGCTATTGGGGTGATGAATTGGCATAGCATATTCTTTAAAGAGTTAATCCCCAACTATGATTTTGATGCGGTGATGCTGGCAGTTTTTCAGGATGATTTGTACAGAGGATTTTCTGTAATCCATAGCAACACCCAATACGGAAGCTTCAAAAGATTTGATGCCATCCCTGCCAAAACAGAGGTTTTATCCCTGCCAAAAATTGTGGACATAAAAACCCCTGATGAAATAAATTCCATCATCACACAAACTAAAAATGGAGAATACCCAAAGAAAATTACAAGACGATTTTTTGCCAAACCTACCCTTTATTTTCTAGAGTTATTTCTAAGGTTACCAGGCAAATTTTTGATTCAAAAGTCCTCATCAAAACAAGAAATTATTTCGGAAAATTATTTCTCAAAACGCTATGGTGCTCAAAAGTTTCATCAGTTAAAAGACATCATCAATTGGTGCCATGCCCACCACAAAAAACTAATCCTTTGCGCTATGCCGCAGCGGGAGGAGTTGATTAATTACAACACCAAAAAACTCTACCCAAAATCAGCGCAGGACCTTAAAAACCTTTCGCAATTTTACCACCTCAATTTCATCAATGGGTTTGATGCTTTTAAAGGATTATCCGAAAAACAAATCCAGCAACATTGGTTACATTATGATGGCCACTGGAACCAAAAAGGCTCTGATAGGTTCGCGGTTTTTATAAGTAAATACATTAGCGGGGGTGCTAAAGCGGGTTCTTCATTTTCAAATTGACTCACCTATCCGACTGCGTCATTCAGGCAGGTTTCCAAATTCTCAAATTACTACTTCCCCGTTGAGTCTCCTGCAAAGGACTCAATGGCTGGGGAACAACTTTGAACATTAAACATTAAACATTAAACTTTTTCCCCCTAAATTTGAAGCCCATTTAACAAACAATTATGAGTGTATTAGTAGATAAAAATTCAAAGGTAATCGTACAAGGATTTACCGGTAAAGAAGGTAGTTTTCATGCAGAGCAAATGATTGCTTATGGCACCAACTTAGTCGGAGGAATCACCCCCGGCAAAGGTGGCACACAGCACCTTGGCAAGCCCGTTTTTAATACCGTAAGTGATGCAGTAGCCCAAGCAGGTGCTAATGTTTCAGTGATATTTGTACCCCCAGCTTTTGCCGCAGATGCCATTATGGAAGCTGCCGAGGCAGGCATTGCTTTAATAGTATGTATTACCGAAGGAATACCCACCAACGATATGGTGTTGGTAAAAGAATATTTATCCACCCGCAATAGCCGCCTCATTGGGCCAAACTGCCCTGGAGTTATCACCCCGGGTGAGTGTAAAGTGGGCATTATGCCGGGCTTTATCCATAACCCTGGCAGGATTGGGATTGTATCCCGTAGCGGCACCTTAACCTATGAAGCCGTTGACCAAGTTACCAAAGCGGGCTTGGGGCAATCCACTTGTATTGGTATTGGTGGAGACCCCATTATTGGCACTACTACCCGCGATGCCGTACAACTTTTAATGGCTGATGAAAACACAGATGCTATTATTATGATAGGTGAAATTGGCGGACAGATGGAAGCGGATGCCTCTTACTGGATTAAAGAAAATGCAACCAAACCCGTGATAGGATTTATTGCTGGCCAAACTGCCCCTGCTGGCAGGAGGATGGGGCACGCAGGTGCTATTATTGGTGGTGCAGCGGATACCGCAGAAGCTAAAATGGCAATTATGAAAGAGTGCGGAATTTATGTGGTGCAATCTCCAGCCGATTTGGGTGCTACTGTGCTAAAAGCATTGAAGGAAATAGGCGTAATGGCTTAATCAATTCATAAAAATTATATGAAGTTATTAGAAAACAAAGTTGCTCTTGTTACTGGCGGCAGCCGTGGCATAGGCAAAGGGATTGTAGAGAAATTTGCTGAGCAAGGTGCGCATATCGCCTTCACTTTTTTATCATCTGTGGATAAAGCGAAAGCCTTTGAGGAGGAGTTGCAAAAGATGGGTGTAAAAGCAAAAGGCTACCAAAGTGATGCAGCAGATTTTGCCAGTGCAGAAAAACTAATTGATACCATTGTCGCTGATTTTGGCGGGTTGGATATTGTGGTGAATAATGCGGGCATAACCAAAGATACTTTGCTCATGCGCATGAGTGAGGAGCAGTGGGATGCTGTGATACATACCAATCTTAAATCTGTTTTTAATATTTCAAAATTTGCCATACGCCCTATGCTAAAAGCTAAGGGTGGTTGCATTATTAATATGACTTCTGTGGTGGGCATTAATGGCAATGCAGGGCAGGCAAATTATGCCGCCTCCAAAGCCGGGATTATTGGCTTCACAAAATCATACGCTAAAGAATTAGGCTCACGCAATATCCGTTGCAATGCCATTGCCCCGGGCTTTATTGAAACTGAGATGACCTCGGATTTATCCGAAGAAATAAAATCCAAGTGGGCAGAAACCATCCCATTAAAAAGGGCTGGCAGCACAGAAGATGTAGCCAACCTCGCTGCCTTCCTTGCCTCTGAAATGGCAACCTACATCACTGGCCAAGTGCTAAATGTAGATGGCGGAATGTTGATGTAGAAGTATGTTTCGGATCTAGTTTTCGTGAACTACAACTTTTTCCATGATGTCCCCTTGTTTGATGAGGTCAATCACTTCTAAGCCTTCAATCACCTTCCCAAAAACAGTATGGTTGCGGTCAAGGTGAGCAGTATTATCTCTGCTATGGCAGATAAAAAATTGTGAGCCTCCGGTATCTCTCCCTGCATGTGCCATAGAGAGAACACCTCTATCATGGTATTGGTTTTCACCATCCAATTCACACTTAATTTTATAGCCTGGGCCACCTGCGCCAGTGCCAGTTGGGTCACCACCTTGTATTACAAAATTTGGGAGTACCCGATGAAATTTTAATCCATCATAATAGCCTTTTTTAGCAAGGTCAGTAAAGTTTTTTACGGTGCCGGGGGCATCTTTTTCAAAGAATTCTACCTTCATAGTTCCGTGGGTAGTGATGATATCTGCTGTCATATTTTTTGCGTTTTATTTTGATACAAAGGTAGCTTTAGGGGGATAATATTTAAGACCAAAATTCAATTCATCGCAATAAATATAGGCTTCCTATAAACAGTTTATTTGCATCCCATAGATTTTGATTTCTGTCCTCTATACATAGACGGTTGTCATATTTAAGATTCATTTTTAGAAAAGGTGTATCAGATTTACCAAGGTTACATAAATTTGTACTCCTTTCTGTTAGCAGAAATTCCCTGAATGAAGAATTATTACGATGTACTTGGTTTACCACCAGAATCCACAAAAGAGGATGTTAAGAAAGCTTTTCGCAAGCTTTCTAACAAATTCCATTCGGATAAAAACGAAGGCGACCCATTCTTTGATGAGATATTTAAGAATATCAAAGAGGCGTATGATATCCTTGGTGATGATTCCAAAAGAGCCCAGTATGATATTCAGCTAAAAGCAGAATTAGGAAAGGAAGCCCATAGCAAAACGCAACAAAAACAGCGCACCAGTTATGAGTACGAAATGAAGATGCGTGAGGAACGCATGAAGAGGAAAGCTGAGGGTGTAAAAAAGAAAAAGAAGGCAAGAAAGATGGGTGTGTTTGATGTGGTTTTTTGGGTAGTACTTGTGTTTATGGGAGGTTATTTTGTGGTTACTAAATACATTTATAAAACACCCAATTTACAAGAGCAAATTTCTAATGTTGCCCCTACGGATGATGAGGTAGAATCAAAAAATTCCACCACAACTATTAAAGCGCCGGATGGCTTGCCCAATGTGGTTAAAAGTAATAACCTCTGGCAAAAGAGATATCATACTAAAGGGTTTAAGCCTACCTATAAATGGGCAGCTCCTAAATACCCACAGCAAAAAGTAGCTGCCCCTATTACACCTCCTCAGGATGTACCTGCTAGGGATACTACACATTAAAAACAATACTTTTTTATGACGCAAAACTGGGATGGAGTAGTAGAAATTATTAAAGAACGCTTTGGCAATGAAACGGATTTAAAAGCCATCCTTTTTGTGATAGGGATGCGTGAATACGGCAAAAAAGAAAAGAAGTTTAGCAAAGAGCAAAAAACAGATTTGATGAATCTTGCGGTGTGCAAAATCCTGAGTTTGGAGGGATACTTTATTATTAAAGATTATGACCTAGAGGGCTGGCCGATATGGCAACAAATGAAACCATTGCCAACTATGGATAACAAACAGCAGGAAGAGTTCATCCGCGAAAAGGTGGTGAATTATTTTAAGTTTGAGAAACTGTTTGCCGCAGCATAAAAACAGGATTTAACAGCTATGCCAGCTATATCCGTAATTACTGTTTGTTTTAATAATCTTACTGAATTACAAAAAACAATAGCCTCTGTTGATGCCCAAACAGAGTCGCCTTTTGAGCATATAATTATCAACGGCTCTACACAAAAGGAGATAGAAAATTTCCTTGCTGCCAACACCCAACCCTCTTACAGAAAAGTAATCAATGAGCCTGATAAAGGGATAAGTGATGCCTTTAATAAAGGGATTGCTAAAGCCAACGGTGAAATTATCCACCTACTAAATTCTGGTGATTACTATGCAGATACTGATGTGCTAAAACACATCTCTGATTGCTTTTTATCCCACCCAAAAATACAATGGCTGCATGGCAAATATCTGCAATATAGGGGAGGAGATTGGGCACCCTCAGGGAAGCCATTTGAGGTGGAAAAACTTTACCGTGGCATACGACAAACAGCACACCCAACTATGTTTGTAAGGAAGGAGCTTTACGCCAAATATGGCAACTTCAACCTTAATAAAAAGATTGCTATGGACTATGATTTTCTGTTAAGAATAAGAGAAGAGCCTTTTTACTTTACACCTAAAATCCTTGTGAAATTTTCACCAGATGGGGTGAGCAATCAAAATATAAAAGCAGGATTAGATGAGGTAGCAGAAAGCTATAAAAGCGCCTTTGGGTTTAGCCTACAGCAACAACTTTGGTTTTTGCGCATCCGCCTTTTGGATGCGTTGATGAAAACAAGTTTAGGAAGTGTGGTTAGGAGGATTTTATTACCCCCAACCCCCTGAAGGGGGAATTGACCGCCAATTTTTAATTTTAAAACCCTTACTTTCGCCTCTCATTTCTAAATCAAAATAAAGATGGTAGTAGAAGTAGAAAACCTCGTAAAAAACTACGGGAAGTTCAAAGCATTGCGGGGGATTAGCCTTAATGTTCCGGAAGGCAAAATCTATGGACTCATAGGTCCTAATGGTGCCGGAAAATCCACTTTAATTAAAGCACTTGTAGGTTCGGTGAAACCTACCTCTGGCACTGTGAAAGTTTTGGGATTGCACCCCTTGGAGAGCAAATGGAAACTCAGGGAACAGCTGGGTTATATGCCACAATCTCCTGCTTTGTACGATGACCTAAGCGCCAAAGACAATATCAAATTTTTTGCAAGGGCTAAGGAGAAATCATCAACCCTAAACCAACGGGTAGATGAGATTATAAAGTTCACAGAACTTACGGAAAGAGCCAATGACCCGGTAGGGGATTTCTCTGGCGGTATGAAGAAAAGAGTGTCCCTTGCCTGTGCCCTAATCCATGACCCACAAGTGATATTTCTGGATGAACCCACTGCCGCTATTGACCCCCACCTAAAGCTGCGTTCATGGGAGCTATTTAGGGAATTAACCAACCGCGGTAAAACCATATTTGTAAGCACCCACCTAATGGATGAAGCTCTCCTTTGCGACCAAATAACCATATTGCGTGAGGGGGAAATCATCACTACAGATTCGCCCAAAGCCATACTTGAAAAGGGAAATTCTACCATCAAAATAAGTATGAATGATGGCAGCCAAAAAGAAGTGAGTTGCCCCTCTGCCCCTGCTGCTTTGGCGGCTACTATTGCCGCCTTGCATGTGGATGCCTCGGTTGCCACCTTTGAGATTATGCAAGATGACCTTGAGAAAATTATTTTATCCATCATCAATACAAAAAAATAAAAAATACAGCGATGAACAAAGCATTAATTATTGGCGGCAGGGTGCTGAAACAACTCTCTAAAGACCCGCGCTTTTTTGGGCTTTCTATTTTTGCACCCCTCATTATCATCTACTTTTTTAAGCTGTTTGCGGATAGCATGCCCATGGGTTTTCCATCAGAGAGGTATGCCATACCCATCAGTGCTTTTATTGTGCATTTCCTGAGTTTTATTTTGTGTGGCGTGGCAATAGTGCAAGAACGCACCCGCGGCACTTTGGATAGAATACTGATTGCCGGTTACCGCAAATCTCAGATTATTGGCGGCTACGTGCTGGGCTACCTGATACTGGCTACCATACAGGCTACGGCAGTGCTGGCAGAAACCATCTGGCTTTTTGACCTACACTACAGCACCCAAACGGTGGTGTATCTTTTTTTGGTGATATGGCTGCTGGCAATTGTATCTGTAATGTTGGGGATTTTTATCTCCACTTTTGCTAAGCATGAGGGGCATGTATTCCCATTTATACCTTTGATTATTTTGCCTTCTGTTTTTCTGAGTGGGATGATATTAGACCCCACCTTGCTACCCACCTGGGCGCAGTATGTGGGCAAGGCTTTCCCGCTGTATTATGCCAACCATATTGCCCAAATTGTTATTACCCCCAACTACTGCCCTTGTACATTAAGACCTGACTTTATTATCCTTTGCTGCTATGCTGTGGGGCTGCTGTTTGTGGCTTCGTTTACGCTAAAGGATACGGAGTAGTAAATGAATAATTAATAGTTAATAATGAATAATGAAAGCCACCTGATGTAGGTGGCTTTGCTGTTTATTGGCGGATTATAAATTCTTATAATAAAAAGTACCGCATTGTAAATCCGGCACAGCAAGGTATAATGAGGCTATAACTATTTACCTATAGCATACCTCCATTGACTTATTTGATAGTAGTATGTGTCCGTAATATAGGAGTATAGATTTATTAAATAAAAGTATTGACTTATATGATACGAGTATCTACTTATTCTTTGTGAGTATCATCATAGGTATATAAACTATTTATAAACTCCGTGAAACTATTGATAAATATGAAATCATGCAATACTTAAATAAAACTAGGCAATACTTACAAAGAATAGATAGATACTACAATAGTACTGTATAATACTTATTGATTATATATTGATAGATAAATATCATAAGAAGATAGTTGATTAATATAAGTAAATAGTTTATTAGAATAAGAAGATAGTTATAGAGAATAAATCCATACTTGACACTATCCCATAAAGTGTGTAAGTAGAAGAATATGGTTATATTTTTAGTTTCATTCTTTCTTCAAAAATAATGATAAATTGGTTAAAAATAATTCCCAGTCTTTTATCTGCTGTGTCCATTTTTTAGAGACCTCCATAATAGCCAGATAGGTGGATTTTAAGACTGCCTCATCGGTAGGGTATGACAACTTGTTTTTGG
>JAPLCZ010000010.1 GCA_026391915.1 Bacteroidota bacterium
TTTTGATAACTTCAATTGCAGCTTTACCACATCCACCTCCAATATCTCTCCTTATGCTTATGTCTTCTATATTACCGTCCCTCTTAACAACAAATTCTACAAGTACTTTCCCCTCAACCTCCAAATCCTTTGCTAATTTAGGATACACAAGATTTCTGTTTATAAATTTCAGCATTGAGTCATCACCTCCTAAAAATTCAGGCATCTGTTCTACTAATTCAAATGGGTGTGCTTGATAGTTTGAATCAAATTTTACAACACGTTTAGGATTTTCAAAACAATTTATAACATTGGGCTTTTCTTCAATAGTAGGTTTTGGTTTCTCCTGCGCATACCCTTTCCCTCCTATCAAAACCAAAAACATTAAAGCAGCGAAGTATTTCATATTGTATAAAAGTAAAACCCCAACTTATTAGGTCGGGGTTTTGGGTTTTGACTATTTATTAATCTTAAATTGAATAGGTATCCTCACCAATACAGGCACATTTCTGCCGCTTTGGCTACCTGCTTTCCATGATGGCATTTTGCTTACCACTTTGGTAGCTGCTACGCCGCATCCTCCTCCTATATCTTTCAACACGGTAACATCGTTAATGCTGCCATCTTTCTTTACCACAAACTGCACATATACTTTTCCCTCTAGCCCTAAATCCAAGGCTAAAGAAGGATAGACTAGGTTCTTAGAAATGAACTTTTGCATGGCATCTTCACCACCGGGGAACTCAGGCATATTCTGCACAAAGAGGAGGGGCTTTTCTTCTTCCACCACTTCTTTTTTCACTTCCTCTTTTACCTCAGTTACTGTTTCTTTGGTGCCCTCATGGGTTTCTGTGCTTACGTTTTGGATGTTTTTTATTTCATCCATAGTAGCAATTTTCTCCTCTTTGGTTACCTTTTCCACAATCTTTGGCGGTACAAATTTGATACTTTCCGGCACAGGGATTTTAACTTCCGGTGGCGGAGGAGTTTTAGTAGTTGGGGGCGGCTCAGTAAGGTTGGCGGTGCTTACCACATCAGGTATCTCATCTGCTTTGCGCTTATCAAGATAAGCGGAAATGATAGTCCATACCGCAAACAACACCACTATACCAAGGGCAATGAGTGATGAGTTGCGCAGGTTTTTGGTGTACCAAACTCGGATATCATAAGCGCCATAGTTTCTGTTTCTATCACTGAAGAGTAAATCATCTACAGTGCTGTTTAAAATTTCTTCTGCTTTCATAATGTTGTATTATTTGGCGTCTAACATTTTCTTTTCTTCTGGTAAAATATCCATAATGGCATAGTTGGGAGCTTTGGTGATATTCATCTCATCAAAAATATCCACTATGTTTTTATAGCGGGCATCTTCAGTAGCTTTTATCATCACAAAAAGTCCTTGATGGTCTTTACTATAATTCTTCGCATATACCATCCTATCCATTACTATTTTCCTAATACTTTCTGGGGAATAATCAGCATTTTCTAACTGTGTTGATTTATCCAAAAGCCCATAGTAGTAAAGCAGCTTATCATTTTTTCCAACAAGGAAAGTCAAAGCGCGTTCTTTAGGAAGTTCAGGAATATCTTTATCATTTTTAGGCTTCTCTGGGTAAATTACTTCCATGGCATGTGGCCTGCTAAAAGAGGTAGCCAGCATGAAGAAAGTAAGTAGCAAAAAGGCGAGGTCCACCATGGGCGTCATGTCAATATGAGTTGACATTTTCTTGCCTTTGGGTTTGCCTTTGACTTTTTTATGTGAGCCTCCGCCGTCGGAGCTTATCTCTGCCATAGTTATTTTTTAGTATTAGGAGCTGCCTCCAAATTGGTGATTAAATTAAAACGGTGGGCGCTGTTTTTTATCAATGTTTTCACGATGCCCTGAAATTCTTTATAGTGTACGTTTTGGTCACCTTTTACCGCAATACGGAAGTTGGCATTTACCAACCTTGCCTGGTGTATCCAATCGTTAAGTTCGTTATCAGTGGAGTCTGATGGTATTCCATCCTGCTTAAATTTGGTTCTTTCGTCTGGCTTTAGATTTAATAAAGTTTTGAGTTTATTAAACGGCACGCCAAGGCTACCCATTACGGCAAAAGTATTTTTCTCTTTTTCACTGAGCCCAAGTTTGCGGCGTTCATCAAGTTTATCAATAAGGCTGCGGCGTGAGTTTTTATTATCCATGCTAAAGAATACCTCGCCCTTGCTGCCAACGGTAAGGAGTATGTAGTCCTTATCAATAATTTGGTCAGCTATGGAAGATGGGGTATCCACCAGCACAGGCTCCTCTGCCCTAAACTTAGTGGTCAGCATAAAGAAAGTAACCAGCAAGAAAGCCAAATCCACCATCGGGGTCATATCCAGCCGTGGGCTACTCCGTGGAAGTTTTATCTTAGGCATTATTGCTTACGCGTTAACTTTATCGTTATGGAAACTGGTAGAAAATGATTGAGAAATGCTGTAACCTGCCTCATCAATACGGTAAGTAAGGGTATCAATAAGGTTGGTGAATACATTATATAAAATGATAGCAACCATTGAAGTTCCAATCCCTAAAGCAGTATTAATAAGTGCCTCAGAGATACCTGTAGAAAGGGCAATAGCATCAGGCGCACCAGCAGAAGCCAATGCTTTAAATGCACGTATCATCCCGATTACAGTACCCAGCAATCCCATCAAAGTAGCAATAGAAGCAATGGTAGCAAGTACCACTAAATTCTTTTGCAGCATTGGTAACTCAAGGGTAGTGGCTTCTTCCAATTCTTTTTGGATGGCAACTAATTTTTCTTCTTTGGTCATGTTGTGCTCTGTCCATACTTCATTGTATTTCAACAGACCTTGTTTTACCACATTGCCAATAGAACCTTTTTGTCTGTCGCACTCTTTAAGGGCGCCACTAAGGTCATTATTATTTAACATTAATCTTATTTTTTTAAGGAAGGTTTCGTTGTTCCCGTTACCCATGCTGCGCATAATGGTGAGTAATCTCTCTACCCCAAAAGTGATAACGATAAGAAAGAATCCTAAAAGGAAAGGTACTATAAAACCACCTTTGTGGATGGTACCATAATAATCTATAGGCTCTTTTGCGGGGTCATTATCCACGAAGTGTTTGGCATCACCAAAGATGAAGATAAATACCAGCCAGCCAATGGCAAGAGAAGCCGCTAAGGCAAGTACCGTAAACCATGATTTGGTTGATGTTGAAGTTGATTCAGTTTTTTGTTGCATTGTTATTTACTTGTTTTAGTTTTATGTTTTATTGTTTTGTAATGATTATGCTTTGCTAATTCTGCTTTGGGCAGGGCTTGCAAAATTATAATTTATTTGCATTAGGCGTGAGGTTTTTATTGGAGAGTTTTCATCTTTCTTTTAATTGCCATACCCTTAACGCTAATTACAGTGTAAAATTACAATGGCTTAACGCAAACTTAATAATACAAAAAACGGGAGTTATCGGGAGAATAAAATTAGAATAGTGATTTACTCTGCATCTTTTACACACCTAAACCCTAACCATTTTGCACCATTAATTTCATCCTTGGGTGACCATCTGAAACTGCACCTTGTGTACCCACCTTTGTTTAAGAAACTACCACCTCTCATGGTTCTGTCATTACCTTTATTTGCCCATTTGCTGGAGGTCATTTCATATACATTGCCTGCCATATCATTAATGCCATATTCGCTTTTACCATTGGGGTAAGAACCCACATCAACGGTAGAAAAATTCCCTTGGTCAGAGCCGTTATAATTAGAGCCAATATCCTTATTGCCCCAAGGCCAAAGGTTGGCATTTTTGCCACGGGCTGCTTTCTCCCACTCCGCCTCTGTTGGTAACCTTTTGCCTGCCCATTTTGCGTAGGCTTCGGCATCCTCCCAACCTATGTTTGCCACGGGGCATTTTGGTTTTCCTTTGGCGGCATTTGCATCAAATTTTTGAGATTTAAGAATATACATAGTAGCATTTACAAACTTTATAAACTGCTCATTGGTGATTTCATTTTTATCCATGTAATACGCTTTGGTTATTACTTTTTTCTCTGGCATAAAATGACTTGAGACGAATGATACCCCATACTTTTGATTGGCTTCATAAATCTGTGATTGAGTGAGCCCAAAAGAAAACTCACCAGCAGGTATTAGTAGCATCTCAGATTTATCTGCCGTGATAATTGAATCGGGTATATCAGGTTGTTTTTTCGCAGATACCAAACTAAATGCAAGACAGAAAATGCTAATAATTTTAATGATATTCTTCATAGCTATTTTACGTTTTTAAGTTTGATTTTATATTTCCCTTTGGTTGGTGAAAACCGTTGGATGTTCTCCTCTCCCCCACCCTTTGGGTCTTGCCATTTAAGGATAAATTCATCATCCAAATGCACCCCATCAAAACTGAATTCAAAGCCCCCTTCTTCATCTGTTTTTTGGGATAAAGTATCAATACTTTTTTTACCCCTGAAGTGCTCTACACTCACATCTACATTGCCAATATTAGCTCCCTCCAGATTTGTTGTGGCACCAAGTATTGCGTATTTAATTTGCACTGGAGGTGCCGCCTTTTCCACCACAACAGTCTTAGGTTCTGAGGTTGGTATGTGTGCATTGATAACTGGCGAGGCTGCAAATAACGCAGAGATAGAAGCCAAAAAAACAAAGGAAGTTGATTTTAATTGAAAGTTGCCAAGGGTAATCTCTGCCCGGTCATTGGCATCCTTAGTGGTGGTTACTTTCCCCCTTATAAAATGGTAAAGGCAAAGCGCATAAAATGCCAACCCTGCCACCATTAATACAAGCACACAAATATCTATTGTCTTCATTAAACCGATTCTTAATTCTTTGCAAAAGTAATCACTCAGTAGTAACTAATCTATCTTTTAGCAAGCAACCTCAAATACATATTCAGGGTATTTTGCAAACCAAGATATAAGGCATCGCACACCAAAGAATGCCCAATAGAAACCTCTAACAGTGTTGGAATTTGAGAGTAAAAATAATGGAGATTGACAAGGTTTAAATCATGGCCGGCATTAATACCAAGTTTTAATTCATCAGCGGCTTCTGCAGCAATTTTATAGGGCACAATTGCCTTTTCTTTATTCTCTAAAAATTGGTGCGCATAGGCTTCCGTGTAAAGTTCAATCCTATCCGTACCAATTAAAACTGCCCCTTCAATAATATTGATATTTGTATCCACAAAAACTGAGGTTCTGATGCCATTACTTTTCAATTCCAAAATAATGTCAGTTAAAAATGATTTGTGTTTTAATGTATCCCAACCTGCATTGGAGGTTAGGGCATTAGGCGCATCTGGCACTAAAGTTACCTGATGCGGTTTTGCAGCAAGCACCATCTTCATAAATTCGGGTGTAGGGTTGCCTTCTACATTAAGTTCAGTGGTAATAATTTCTTTTAAAACAGCTACATCAGCAAATCTAATATGCCTCTCATCAGGGCGGGGATGAACTGTAATTCCATTAGCACCCCAGCTTTCCAAATCTTTTGCAATGGCTAAAATATCAGGATTATTGCCACCCCTTGAGTTGCGGATTAATGCAATTTTATTAATGTTAACAGAGAGTTTAGTCATGATTTATTTCGGTTAAGTTTCAACTTACTTCACCACTACCTTCTCCACAAAACTCTTTTCTGCTGATGAAACTTTTAGCACATAAATCCCCTTGGGGTATTGGCTAACGTCAATAGCAGTTTCAAAAAAATCATTACCATAAAAGGTTTTTGAAAATACTTTTCTGCCGCTTACATCAAACAGATTAAGCATTGCTTCTTTTGCTTTTTTGGTGAGATTCAGTTCCACATTTATGATAGAGTTTGAAGGATTAGGATACACCCTCAATGATGCTTTTTCAAAAGAAGTTTCTTCCACGCCATCCTTATAAGCGCCTACAGAAAACTGTTGAAAAATCTGCGCACCAAAATCCATATTATAATTTTTTAGGATGCCTCCTGTAGATTTTCTGAAACGGAAATTACCACTGCCTTGGGCGGTGTCTGCCCAAAAGGAGAGTCCATTCAATCCGGAATCTATTAAGGTGAATTGATAGCAGCCCACTTTCAAATTCAAAGTGTCTTTATATGATGTTAATTTTTTGAGGGATTTAAAATCTCTGGAGGCAACAAGATTCCCGTTTTGGTCTGTGAGTGTCCATGAGTTTTCTTCTGGAGATTTATTAGTACTTACATCAATTATAATTTTATTAGGGAAGGATAATGTTGGCGTGTAGTAAGATGTTTGGGTATTATTGGGTGCATATTCATCCTTAAATCCATTTGGGTTGCTGAGGGTCACTTTAAACTCATGGCCTGTTGCATTCCAGTTGAGTAAACCCAACCTTACCTCTTGCATTTGCATAAAACCAAGGTTTCCCCGCCAATGATAGGTAGTAAAAGAATCTCCAGTAATTCCATAGGTAATTTCAAGGTCTCTCAGGGTATCACTCCCTGTATTTTGAATGCGGATAAGCGGCCCATCACAAATTGGGTTTTTGCGTTTATGGATGTCCTTATTAGAGGGTGAAATAATATCATCAATAGCTGCATCATGCGTAAAATTGGGCGCGCCATACGTGATGATTTGCGACTCTATAGCATAGTATGGCAACCCTCCAGAACCATTCCAAGTGTAGGCTTCCACATCATAATCCAAAGTGGTTTCTACCCCGCCTTTTATGTAGGCAGATAGCTCCGCATCATAGGTTTCTACTGGTGCACCGGGGCACCAATTTGTGCGGCTATATAGCCATGTGCCGCCTTGCGGATACACAGGATTTACAGAGCAGTCATCCCGCCAAACTTTTCTGGCAAAGCGGGTAGTGCCGTCCACCAAAATGCTATGGGTTTTGGGGCAAAACTCTGCACAGTTTTCATTGCCAAGAAAGCCGTGGCCGGTAGCCCTCATCTTTACCCTAAAGTTTTTTCCATTGGCAATGGGGGTGAATTTTTTGGGAACCAAAAAATTCTCAATACTTGTAGCAGTGCCATAGGCGGGGTGCCCATTCCAGAGGTTATCAATTGCCAATACATCCCTTGGTGGTGTGCCTTTTATCATGATGAATTGCAAATCTAAAAGCTCCTGCCAATTGCCGGAAGTGATGCGCACTGTATCATGCAAAAGGGTGCGGTAATCGGATACATCATACCACCAAGTAAAGCCGTTGCCAAGGCTCAATCCATTGCCATAGGGGGTGATGAACCGCGCCAATTCATAGCGGATATTCACCTCATATCTGTGGTAAACATCCGTAAAATTATTCACCACAAAAGAGTCTGGGCTGATGGCTGTAGTGCTCACTAATTTACCAGTGTTATCATACACCAATCGGCTATAGGTTGGGTACACCTTCATAGTATCCGTAGCCTTTTCGGGCTTGGATTTATCTCTGTAAAACACCAAGATAATTTGTTTGTTGGCAGTGGAGTCTGTTTGTTTGGTGGTGGTGTTAAATTTATAAGTATATGAAGTGGTCTTCATGAATTTAAGGGTATCCGGCGTGCCGCCATCTGCTCTAAAGAAGGGGGCTTTTACAAGGTTTGAATCCATCTTACCCGTGGGTTTATAAAGATGGGTATAAGTGAGGTAATCCCACTCCCCACATTGGCTTTTAAAGGGGCAGCGCAAGGTGTATTTCATCAAAATTTTAGCAAACTTCACCGTGTCCTTAGGGAATACAATAGTAGAATCATAGCCTTTGCTATAAAAATTAAAGGCTTTTACAATGATGGTATCACCCGCATTGGCGTTTGACAAAAATGGCAGCACAGCCAACCAAAAAATAAGAATAATTTTCTTCATGAGGAACTTGATTAAGATGGCTCAAAGGTAAAATGAAAAAGTTGTCTGTTGTTAGTTGTCGGTTGTCAGAAAAAAACAGAACCTCGTAGGTTTTGGAAACCTACGAGGTTTAGATAGTGATTTTAAGATTAAAAGATGTAAAATAAAAAAGCCCCGACTCTGGAAGTTGGGGCTTTTCTTTTATAAAGTTGTTTAGAATTTTATGGATTGGGTGTTAGGGAGATGTTTTGGGTGTGGATGATGCCGGTATCTACTTGGACGTTTTCTACTGTGGTGGGTTGGTAGGTTGGGCAATTGACGATGAGTGTGAGGGTTTGGGCGGGGATTAGGAGTTCGTAAGTGCCGTCACTTTGGATGGTTGCAACTTTGGTGGGAGGGTTGGTGGTGATTGAGCCGCCTGTGGTGACGGGTTGGGATGTTATTACATTGGTGACTGTTCCTCTAAGCCCTGTGGAGCCTGTGCCTGTGGTGAGTTTTAGTACGGTGTCCCAGACGAATTGGTCTTTTAGGGTGGAGTCTGTTTTGAAGATTTGTTGTCCATCTGCGCAGACATTTGTGATGTCTTTATAGATGCTGTTGTTTGCTTGGATTTTGGCGCGGGTATCTATTTTTATTTGTTCTGCGGCATCTTGGTAGGCGGTGAGTTTGCTGGAGAAGGCGGTGTATTGTGCTGCGAAGTTGCCTTTGAAGGATACTGGCATGTTTTGGTTTGCTTCTAGGGCGATATCATTATCATTAATGAAGTTGTTTGCTGCAAGTAGTAGGGCTGATGCTGCTTCCCAATCTTTGCTGGAGGCGGCGGTGTAGTGGGATGCGCCTGCGGCTTCTAATCTGATTTTTTGTTCTGACTCTGGAAAGGCATCGCGGATGTAGGATTTGAGGTTTTGCCAGAGGGTGGTGTTGGTATTTAATTGTTCGCAGAGGTGTAGGTAGTCTAACTCTGATTGCTCTTGGCGGGCTTGATAATCGGGGAGGAGTTTGGCTGCTGCGACTTTGGCGAGGATTGCATCGAAGAAGGGTATATCGTACTTCTGCTTGTAGTTTTGAAAATCTGCGATTCTGGATTTTGCTGAGCCACAGATTAGGATTGTGGATTGGTAGAGTGCTGCTATTGAGCAGCGGTAAAGTGATTCATCCATAAGGTTGTTTTTTTGAGTGTTTTTGAGGTTTACTTATACAAAGGTAGTTTTGATTTTGGTATTAACAAATTTTTGTTAGGGTTAGAGGAATTTTTTTTATGGGTGGATGGAGATGAAATATGGGAAGGCGGGAGGTAAATATTGGAGGGCGGGAGATAAAAAGGTAAAGGCGGGAGATAAATATGGAAAGGCGGGAGGTAAAAAGGTAGAGACGGGAGGTAAATATGGGAAGGCGGGAGATAAAAAGGTAAGGGCGGGAGGTAAATATGGCAGGGCGGAGGGGAGTTTTGGAGGGTGAGGTGACAGGATGGCAGGTTTTTAGGAGAATCTTAGGGCTATACCCTAAGTTAGTATATTTCGCCCTTGCAGGGCTTGGGGGTATGAAAAACGCATTGGAAATGCTTATAGTAAAAAGGACGGGATTACAAATCTTGACCAGTGTGGGAGACTACGCCCAGCGGGGGGTGTAAAAAAAACCTTATAGGTTTATAGTGATACAAAAATTAGCTTTGCCTAAATTATTTTACTATGCTATTACACGATATTCTTAGGGACACCAATTATAAGTTGTCTCAATTTACCCCATAACAAATTGCTACCCTTGAGGGGCAGATTATTATTAAAGATATAAGGGATAAACAAACTCCTTATATCAATTGCCTTGTGCGGAAAAAGGAAATTAAACTTACGCCGGAGGAAGTAGTAAGGCAATTATATGTGTTGGTATTGCGGGATGACTTTGGGTATAGCACTGATAGGATGGAGTTGGAATATGCTGTTTCTTTTGGCAGAGAAAAGAAAAGAGCAGACATTATTATTTTTGATAAAAACCAAACTACTACACCGTTCATTATGGTGGAGCTCAAAAAGCCCAAACTAAAAGATGGCAAAGAGCAATTAAAATCTTATTGCAATGCCACGGGTGCGCCTATTGGTATTTGGAGTAATGGAGAATCTATTTCTTATTACCACCGCAAAGACCCAAACTATTTTGAGGACATACCAGAAATACCAAGAGCTGACCAAAAGCTTTCTGATATTTTAGAAGAACGCTGGTCTATTGCAGACCTTATTGCAAAAGATAAATTGGTAACTGAAAGAAAGTCTTTAAAAGATTTGATTTTGGAAATGGAAGATGAAGTATTGGCAAATGCAGGGGTGGATGTATTTGAAGAATTATTTAAACTGATTTTCACCAAACTCTATGATGAAATGGAAAGTGGCAGAAACACTAAACGCCACTTAGAATTTAGAAATTATGGAGATACTGAAACGGAGTTAAAAACAAAAGTGCAGCAACTATTTGATAAAGCTAAGCTAAAATGGGAAGGTGTATTTACTGAGGATGATAAACTCATGCTTACCCCCTCTCACCTTTCTGTATGCGTGAGTAGTTTGCAGGATGTAAAACTTTTTAACTCTAACCTTGATGTGGTAGATGAAGCTTTTGAATACCTTATGAGCAAAAGCAGTAAAGGGGAAAAAGGACAATATTTTACCCCACGCTATGTAATTGATATGTGTGTAAAAATGCTAAACCCTAAAGAAGAAGAAACTATTATTGATACCGCAGCAGGCAGTTGTGGTTTCCCTGTGCATACCATCTTCCATGTGTGGGAACAAATACTTAAAAGAAAAGGATTAAGCAAAAGCCATTTATTTACCCTTGACCAAAAGCCTGCTGAGTGCATTGATTATGTGCAAGAGAAAGTATTTGCTATTGACTTTGATGAAAAGGCAGTGCGGGTAGGCAGAACCTTGAATCTAATAGCAGGAGATGGGCAAACCAATGTGCTACACTTAAACACTTTGGATTATGAAAGATGGGATGAAAAAACAAATGATAATGATTGGATAGATGTATATAATGAAGGATGGAAAAAATTAAAAAAGCTAAAGGCAGATAAAGATAGTAATCGTGATTTCCAGTTTGATATACTGATGGCAAACCCACCCTTTGCTGGAGACATAAAAGAAAGCAGGATACTGGCAAAATATGAGTTGGGCAAAAAGGATAATGGCAAATACCAAACTGCTGTAGGTAGGGATATTTTGTTTATAGAACGCAACCTTGATTTCTTAAAACCTGGCGGAAGGATGGCTGTTGTATTACCGCAAGGCAGGTTTAATAATAGCAGTGATAAACACATAAGAGAATTTATTGCAGAGCATTGCCGCATATTGGCAGTAGTGGGATTGCATGGCAATGTATTTAAGCCACACACTGGTACTAAAACCTCTGTGCTTTTAGTGCAAAAATGGGATAATAAACTTTGCCCCAAAGTAGAAGATTACCCTATATTTTTTGCCACCATGCAAGAGCCAAGTAAAGATAATAGTGGAGAGAAAATATTTGTGCGTAAGAAGGATTATCCAAAGTCTGCGAAGAAAGAAGCTGGTGTAAGCTTGGTTGCAGAACCCATAGATCATTACGAAACCACCCCACAAAACTTAGAAGAATACTTATTAGATACCCACGGGCATTTAATAGTAAAGCATGACCTCTTTAACCATGATGGGACGGCATTGCAGAAGCCTTTGCGGAATTTGGCAAAAAAGAGAAACTAAGTTTTTTTCTCTAAGCCCTTTTAATGAAGCAAAGTATAATGCTTTGTTGGAAGGGCTGGAGGTAACAATTCAAAATTATAAATCCTTAGAAGATATAATTGACTATAGGATAGAAGCAGAATACTTTGATAAAAGGTTTCTTAAAAATGAAAATATTTTCAATAAAATAAAATATGTAAGTTTTTTTGATGTGGCAGATTATGAAAATGGAAGAGCATATAGTTCAGAGGAGTTTTCAGAATCCATTATAGAAAATGGGGTTAAAGTTTCTAAAATTGGAGATGTAACCCAAAAGCGAACAAATGATAATTGGGTTTCAATTTCAAAAAATGAATTTGAAAAACAAAATGGAAACTATTTAGTAGACGATGATATATTAATGACTTTGACAGGCGACCCACCTGATGTTGGAAAAGTGAATTTATTTCAAGACAATTCAAT
>JAPLCZ010000319.1 GCA_026391915.1 Bacteroidota bacterium
GGTATGCACTTTATGAACCCTGTACCTGTAATGAAATTGGTAGAGGTTATTGAAGGTTTTAAAACCACCAAAGAAGTTACACGCCTTACCGTTGATCTTTGCCGCACATTGGGCAAAACCCCTGTTGCTGTGTATGATTACCCGGGTTTTGTAGCTAACAGAATACTTATGCCGCTTATCAACGAAGCCATTTTTACTTTATACGAAGATGTAGCAGGTGTAGAAGAAATTGATACCATTATGAAACTTGGAATGAGCCACCCAATGGGGCCTTTACAATTGGCAGATTTTATTGGATTGGATGTTTGCCTTAGTATCCTCAATGTGCTTTATGAGGGATTTGGAAACCAGAAATATGCCCCTTGCCCTTTATTAGTTAAAATGGTAACCGCAGGTCAGCTTGGCAATAAAACCAAGATGGGTTTTTATGATTATAACCATGGTGGCAAAGAACTTATCATTGCCCCAAACTTTCGCAAATTGGGTGTGGAAAGAGATTATTCTGCTGTGCAGAGTGCTTAAAACCTCTACTTACTAAACACCAAACTCTCCTCAGCAAAGTTGATGATGGCGCCGTATTTTACCAGAATATCGCTGCCAAGTACGCCTGTAATAGGACGGATATCCATGCGCTTATAGCTTTTGTTTACATGGCTGAGGTCTAATACCCCAATCTGGAAATCAGTAATGGTGAGCTTGCCAATTTTGATTTGTTTTACCTCGGTGATGAAATTCTCCACATCATCAGAGCCGAGGCCTGTTGCCCTATCTTCATTAACCTCTAAGGCTAATTCTTTAATGATTTTTTTGAGTTTGCTGGAGTCAAAAACAGTGCGTGATGCCCCAGTATCTAATAGCATATTTACGGTATGCTCATTTACTTCCATCTCCACAAAAATGTGGTAGCCATCATCACTGATTGGCATGGCTTGTAAAGGGATTTTGTGGGGTTTGGGCATCTAACTAAAAAATAATCGCCACAGATTCACAGATTATTTTTGCCCCTCTCTTTTGGAGAGGGGTTGGGGAGAGGTCTGCAAATCTGTGGCGATTTATTACAGTGAATTTACTTTGCTTGAAGTTGCGTATCCAACACAGCCATTACTTCTTTAATAGCAACAGCAGAGGTATTTACCAAAGCTTTTTCATCATCGTTAAGTTTTAGTTCAATGATTTCTTCAATGCCATTTTTGCCTAACTTAACTGGTACACCCATATAGATATCTTTCAATCCGTATTCGCCCTGCAACCAAGTGCAAACAGGCAGAATTCTCTTTTGATCACGGATAATTGCCTCTACCATTTGTGCCGCAGAAGCTCCCGGTGCATACCATGCAGAGGTACCCAAAAGGTTCACGATTTCGCCGCCACCTTTTTTGGTTCTATCTACAATAGAATCTAATTTATCTTGAGAAATTAACTCGGTAACGGGTATACCACTTACAGTTGTGTAGCGGGGCAGTGGCACCATAGTATCACCATGACCGCCCAAAAGCATTGCTTGTATATCATTAGGAGAAACATTTAAAGCCTCCGCCAAAAAAGCGCGGTTACCAAATACTTTTTTAGAATCCATTTTGGCAGTGAGGTAAGCGCAATAAGTCATTACATCCAATGGATTACTAACCACAATAATAATTGCATTGGGTGAATGCGCAACAACCTGCTTAGTTACCGTTTCCACAATTTGTGCGTTGGTAGCAATCAGGTCATCACGGGTCATACCCGGTTTACGTGGCAAGCCAGAGGTGATAACCACCACATCGGAGTTTGCTGTTTTTGTATAATCATTAGTGCTGCCATACACGCGGGTATTGTACCCATTTACAGGAGCAGTTTGCCAGATGTCAAGGGCTTTACCCTCAGCAAAATTTTGTTTGATGTCCACCAAAATTACTTCGTTAGCTACATCACGGTGTGCCAAAACCTCGGCACAGGTGGCGCCCACATTGCCGGCACCAATTACACTTACTTTAGTCATTTTTTAATTTACGATTTTTAGATTTATTAAACTTTAGTGCAAAGGTATTGAAAAATATACGCGGCTAAAAACCCAATTTGAAAAAGCAATGGCTCTTATTAAATCCCGAAACTTCGGGACTGGACTTGAACCAGGGAGCCTCTGATTAATCCCGAAGCTTCGGGACTCTAACCAACTGAGCTAAAATACCACTCATTTCTTTTGCATCAATTAAAGATTCTAAAAACTTTCTGCTCTTTTGCTTCTTAATAAATTTCTCTATTCTCATGGCTTCAGCTTCGTTATCAGAAATACTTAAAGATGCTGCCAATATCCATGGTCTGTGCTTAGAGGTAAAAGTATTTCTATCAGAAGTATTATGTTCCATTAACCTTCTTTCAAAGTCATTTGTATAGCCTACATAGTACAAATCTGAAGGTTCACTATAAAGTATGTATAGGTAATACATAATAAAAAAATACTAAGTAATTGCAGGGCTTCTATTTTTAAATCCCGAAACCCTAGGACCTGACTTGAACTCCCTAAATAAAAAAAGTCCCGAAACTTCGGGACTTCTATTTTTAAAGCTCCCCAGCCTGGACTTGAACCAGGGACCCTCTGATTAATCCCGAAGCTTCGGGACTCTAACCAACTGAGCTAAAATACCAGTCATCTCTTTAGCATTAATTAAGGCTTCTAAAAACTTTCTGCTCTTTTGTTTCTTAATAAATTTCTCTATCATCATGGCTTCTGCTTCGTTATCAGATATACTAAAAGCTGCTGCTAATTCCCAAGGTCTGTGCTTAGATGTAAAAGTGTTTTTATCAGAAGTGTTATGTTCTATTAACCTTCTTTCATAGTCATTTGTATAGCCTACATAATACAAATCTGAAGTTTCGCTATATAGTATGTACAGATAATACATAATAAAAAAAGTCTTGCAAAATAAGGGACTTCTATATTTAAATCCCGAAGTTTCGGGACTGGACTTGAACTACCTAATAAAAAAGTCCCGAAACTTCGGGACTTCTATTTTTAAAGCTCCCCAGCCTGGACTTGAACCAGGGACCCTCTGATTAACAGTCAGATGCTCTAACCAACTGAGCTACTGAGGAGTGTTTACTTTCCTTGAAAAGTGGTGCAAATCTATGCCTATAAGCCCTAAAATAAAAATTGTTTTCAAAAAAATAAAAAGTGCTAAGTTGCTACCTCAAAACAAACTCAATAAATATGGCTTCATTTGATATTGTAAGTAAAGTTGATGGACAAACCTTAGACAACGCAGTTAATAATGCTGTGAAAGAAATTATTAACAGATATGATTTTCGTGAAAGCAAAACAGAAATTAATCTGGATAAAAAGGAGATGAACATTAGCGTACTCACCGAAAACGAAATGCGCATAAAAGCCATTGAAGATTCGCTGATGGTGCGCCTCTCTAAGCAGGGCATTGACCCCACTTGTCTTGATTTTGGTAAAGACCAATATGCGGCTGGCAGCATGGTGCGCAAGGATATAAAGGTGAAAGAAGGCATTGACAAAGAGACGGCAAAAAAGATTGTGAAGGCAATTAAAGATTTAAAAATGAAAGTAGAGCCATCCATCATGGAAGACCAGGTGCGTGTATCAGCGAAGAAGATTGATGACCTGCAAGACATCATGAAAACCCTGAGGGCTATGGATTTTGGGATGCCATTGCAGTATGTGAATATGAAGTAAAGGGGATGGCAGAAAAACCCCTAACTACGAAGCAAGAGATTCAGGAAATCATAAGGAGTTTCATCCCTATTGGGGTGTTTTTGTTGTTGATTTGGATTACTTTTTTTGTATTTAAACTCACGGGGATAAGTGCTGATAGCTTTGCATTATTCCCAAGAAGTATCAAGGGCTCATGGGGTATATTATTTACCCCTTTTATACATGGCGGTTATAGGCATATTGCTTCCAACTCAATACCGCTGCTGGTATTGGGAGTTTCGCTGTTTTATTTCTATAAAGAAATTGCCTATAGAGTATTTGTTTTAATCTATCTGGGTGGTGATTTATTGGTGTGGCTGATTGGCAGACCCAGCTACCATATTGGCGCAAGCGGGATTGTATATGGTATGGCGGCCTTCCTGATTTTCAGTGCTTTTATGCGAAAGAAAGTGGCACTACTTGCCATTGCCATGATTATGGTTTACCTCTTCGGGAATATGATTTGGGGGATACTACCTGTGCAGTCTGTAGTAAGTTGGGAAGCCCATTTATCAGGAAGTATTGTAGGGCTTATCTGTGCCTATGTTTATAGAAAACATGGACCTAAAGACGATGCCGAAACGGTGGATGAAACTGATGAAAACTCTTATGATAATTTTGATGATATACCGCCTGCCAAAAGGGTGGGGATGGAGTAATTGAAATTTAAAAATAAATATGAAAACCTTTTTACTTTTATTCTTATCCTTCCCTTTAATTATTAAAGCACAAAGCAATTTTACAGAATCTGTGGATACTGTCAAGCACAGAAAAATGTTGATAGGAGAGGGGAGGAGTTCAGCTTTAAAGACGGATACAAACTTTAGCTGGTTCAATAAAAATTATGCTGAATATGAACCTGATAAAGAAGCTATTTCTACCATTAAAAAACATGGGAAAGGGATTTCATTTATTGTGTTTGCAGGCACTTGGTGTGGTGATACTAAACGTGAGTTACCACGATTTTATAAAGTAATGGATGCTGTGGGTATCCCTGAAAGCAACATCAATTTGTATATGGTGGATAGAACAAAAAAATCTGCTGATGGCTTAACGAAGAAGTATAAAATTAATAGTGTACCCACCATTATTCTTCTGCGTGATGGGCATGAAATCAAGCGTATTGTTGAGAAGCCACGGAAAACTATTGAAAAAGATTTGGCAAGGAAGCTAAAGAAATGGTTGAGTGTTTCAGTTACAACTTCCAATCAATAGGGCTAATGCCACTCTTCTCTAGCAGGGCATTTGTTTTAGAAAAATGCCTGCATCCAAAGAATCCATTAGCAGCTGAAAAAGGTGATGGATGTGCCGAAGTAAGTATATGATGTTTGGAGGTATCAATCAAAGCTATTTTCTGTTTTGCGTAATTGCCCCAAAGGATAAAAACTAAGCCTGTACGCTTATCTGATAGGTTTTTTATCACTGCATCGGTAAACTCCTCCCAACCTTTTTTTTGGTGAGATGCTGGTTGATTAGCCTGAACGGTTAGGATGGCATTCAACAAAAAAACACCCTGCGCTGCCCATTTTGTTAAGTTGCCTGAAGAGGGAATAGGCAATCCTAAATCACTATATATTTCTTTGTAAATATTCTGCAAACTTGGCGGAGGTTTTACGCCATCCACCACAGAAAAAGAAAGCCCGTGTGCCTGCCCAGGATTATGATATGGGTCCTGCCCAAGTATTACCACTTTCACTTTTTCAAATGGTGTAAGTGTAAAGGCATTGAAAATTTCAGAGCCCTTTGGGTAAATAATTTTACCAGCGTTTTTCTCCTCTGTTAAGAAAGTTTTCAAAGCTGAAAAGTAAGGTTTTGAGAACTCATCCAAGAGTGCCTCTTTCCAACTTTCTTCTATTTGTGGGTTGATGGTAGTTGCTGCTGTCATGATAGATTCATTTTGCAATGGTATTTTCGCTGACAAATTTAGAAGAATGAAATCAATTGCGGTGTTTGGTGCTGGCGGATTGGGGCGGGAGATTTTAGTATTATTGATGCAAATTAACCATGCTGAGATGCAATGGGATATTCTTGGGTTTTATGATGACAACAAAATAGGCGAAACCATTCATGGATTCCCCGTAATTGGTGGGATGAAGGAGTTGAATAATACCTCAGAACCCATCTCCATTGTAGTGGCAGTGGGTAATCCGCAATCAAAAGAAAAAATAATTTCTGCCATTAAAAATCCTTTGGTTGATTTCCCAATTCTTATTCATCCATCAGTAGAACTTTTACCTTTCCAGCAAATAAAAATAGGGGAGGGGAGTGTGATTACCGCAGGCAATATCCTCACTACTGATATAAAAATAGGCAAACATATTTTACTGAATTTAGATTGCACCATTGGGCATGATGTGGTTATTGGAGATTATTCTGCTATAATGCCGGGGGTAAATATTTCTGGCCTTGTAGAGATTGGTAAAAGCGCATATATAGGTACTGGCGCAAGCATAAAACATGATGTTAAAATTGGTGACAATGTTACCATTGGCGCAGGGGCAGTAGTGATTGAAAGTATAGAAAATGAAATGACCGTAATGGGCAATCCTGCAAGACTAAAAGTTAAAAAAGAGCTGCTGTGAAAATCACTTTTTTAGGAACAGGAACCTCCCACGGTGTGCCAATGATTGGCTGCCAGTGTGAGGTATGTAAATCCCCAAATCCTAAAGATAAAAGGCTACGGAGTTCCATCCTTGTAGAGGTTTTGGGCAAAACAATTTGTGTGGATTCTGGTCCTGATTTCAGAACTCAAATGTTACGTGAAGATGTACGGCATTTAGATGCTTTACTTTTTACACATGAGCATAAAGACCATACTGCAGGGCTGGATGATGTACGTGCATTCAACTACACTGATAACCATGAGTTGGATGTGTTTGCAACCCCACATGTGCAGGCGAACCTCAAACAATGTTTTGCCTATATTTTTGCTGACCACAAATATCCCGGCGTGCCAAATATCAAGCTTAACACTGTTGAAAACAAGGTTTTTCAGGTAGCAGGAATACCTGTAATCCCAATAGAAGTAATGCATTTAAAACTCCCTGTTTTGGGTTTTAGGTTTGGAGATTTCACCTACATCACCGATGCTAATTTTATAAGTGATGAAGAGAAAAAAAAGATATACGGCTCAAAGTATTTGGTGCTAAATGCCCTGAGAATCTCAACCCATATTTCTCATTTTTCTTTGCAAGAGGCCATTGATTTAGCCCATGAACTTGGTGCAGAACAAACTTATTTTACACACATCAGCCACCAATTGGGGTTGCATGATGAAGTGGGAAAAGCCCTACCCAAAGGAATCTATTTGGCGTATGATGGATTGAAAATAGAAACCACAGACCCACATGAGCCCCAATAACCATGAGCTAATTGCTAAGATTGCGGGCTACCTTAATCAGCAATTAAAAGGGTTTTATTTAAGGGATTGTTTTAGCCTCAATAAGCAAGAGCTTATTTTTATTTTTAGGCAGCGCAATGAGACTTTTGCCTTTGAATTATTTTATGATAGCCAAGAAAGTTTCGTCTTTTTCCCACTGCGGGTTTCTACCCCACGCAATCCGCAAAACATATTTCCGCAACTAGAAAATGCCTTGGTTTTAGGGGTAGAGGTGGTGAAAGATGATAGAAGTTTCATCATCAAATTTGATGAAGGAAAAACCCTGCTTTTTAAGCTCTATGGCAGAAATGCCAACGTGATTCTCTTTACAAAAAACAAAGTGCTTTCTGTGTTTAGAGAGAACCTCAAAAGTGATTTGGCGGCTACCCTCCCCAAGGATTTACTGACCCCAACTTTGGATGAATCCATCAACATTCTCTATACCCAAAACGAATATGCACGCGAGTATTTATCACATAAAAAGTTTGAGGATACCGGCAAGCAATTGCGTACTGAAATTACTAAGAAAATAGATAGGGTAGGGGCTAAAATTAACTCAAACCAAAAACAATTGGCAAGCCTTGCAAACGACACCGACTACCGCACCAAGGCCGATTTGCTGATGGCAAACCTCCATGCTATTTCTATGGAAAGCAAGGAGGTAGTGCTGCAAAATTTCTATACCAATCTGCCCACCAAAATAAAATTAAAAGAAGGAATTAGCCCGCAAGAAAATGCGGAAAGATTTTACCGAAAATCCAAAAACCAAATAAAAGAAAAAGAGATTCTCTTGCAACTAAAATCTGATTTGCAAAAGGAATTAGAAGCATTGCTCTTAAAACCAGCAGCTTTGTACCCGTAATTTATACCGAAAGAAAATTTGTGCGCAAACCAAAAGGTGCACCCGCAGGGGCAGTAATTGTGGAGAGGGAAAAGACCATTGTGGTAGCGCCAAAGAAGATTTAGCTTCCATAAGGAGATGCTTCGTACCTCAGCATGACAACGCTAAATATTATTCTAAACTATGCAACTGTCATCCTGAACGCAGTGAAGGAACTCATAAAAATTTAACCACTACGTCTGCAACACCCCCACATTAAACCGTTTTGTAATAGGGGAGTGGTTAGCCATTTCAATCCCAATCCCAATCATTTCGCGGGTTTTGAGGGGGTCAATGATGGCATCAATCCAGAGGCGGCTTGCCGCGTAGTAGGCAGTGGTTTGGGTATTATATTTATCTGTAATAGTCTTTAAAATCTCTGCTTCTTTTTCGGGCTCTATCACCTCTCCTCTGGCTTTAAGGGCTGATACCTGAATCTGTAAAATGGTTTTGGCGGCTTGTTCGCCACCCATCACCGCAATTTTTGCTGATGGCCAGCCTACAATCAACCTTGGGTCATAGGCTTTGCCGCACATGGCATAATTGCCCGCCCCAAAAGAGTTGCCTATTATCACCGTAAACTTAGGCACCACTGAGTTTGCCACAGCGTTTACCAACTTAGCCCCGTCCTTTATAATCCCCCCATGTTCACTACGGCTGCCCACCATAAATCCGGTAACATCCTGCAAAAACACAAGGGGTATTTTCTTTTGATTACATATCATGATAAAGCGGGCAGCTTTGTCGGCAGAGTCAGAGTAAATCACCCCACCAATTTGCATTTCGCCTTTTTTTGATTTCACAATTTTGCGGTTATTAGCCACAATGCCCACAGCCCAACCCTCTATGCGGGCATAGCCGCAGAGTATGCTTTGCCCATAGCCCTCTTTGTATTGTTGAAAATCGGAATTATCAACCAACCTATGGATGATTTCCTCCATATCATAAGGCTTAGCCCTGCTTGATGGCAGTATCCCGAAGATTTCTTTGGGGTCTTTGGTGGGCGGTTGGGCCTTCACCCTATCAAAGCCTGCCTTCTCAAAATGCCCTATTTTATCCATCATCTTTTTGATGGCATCTAAGCAACTTTTGTCATCAGGATATTTGTTATCCGTAACCCCCGAAATCTCTGATTGGGTAGTTGCGCCGCCCAAGGTTTCCTGGTCAATATCTTCCCCAATGGCAGCCTTTACAAGGTATGGCCCAGCCAAAAATATAGAGCCGGTTTTATCAACTATCAACGCCTCATCACTCATAATGGGCAGGTAAGCGCCACCCGCCACACAACTGCCCATAATTGCGGCAATTTGTATGATGCCTTCGCTACTCATAATGGCATTATTGCGGAACATGCGCCCAAAGTGTTCTTTGTCGGGGAAGATTTCATCTTGCATGGGCAAATAAACGCCTGCGCTATCCACCAAATAGATTACAGGGAGGCGGTTTTCCATGGCAATTTCTTGGGCACGGAGATTCTTTTTTGCCGTCATGGGAAACCATGCACCCGCTTTTACGGTGGCATCATTTGCCACAATCATACATAGCCTGCCGCTTACCCTGCCAATGCCGGCCACCACGCCTGCACTTGGGCAACCACCCTCCGCTTTGTACATATCATGCGCTGTAAAAGCACCTACCTCAAAGAAGGGGGAGTTGGCATCCAATAAATATTCTATGCGTTCGCGGGCTAAGAGTTTGCCCTTTTCTTTTTGTTTTGCCGCCGCTTTTTCGCCACCACCTTTGGCAATTTTGGCGAGTTCTTTTTCTACATCTTTTAGCAACAAACGGTTTTCGTCTTCGTTTTTATTGAACTCCAAATCCTGAATTTTCTTCGTCATTTTATATCATTAAATATATGCTGCGAAGTTAAAGCAAAAGGAGATAGTGAAGAATTTGAAATTCAGAGTTCAGAATTCGAAATTCATACTATCCCTCACGCAGGACGCGCAGTGCTTTTGTACTAATCAGTGTTTTTCTATTGCAATGCAACTTAAGGACGGATTACAAATCCTTATAGTAAAAAGGACGGGATTAATTAAATCCCGACCAGCTTGGGTTTGCCCTTTTCTTTTTGTTTAGCTGCTGCTTTTTCGCCACCGCCTTTGGCAATTTTGGCAAGCTCTTTTTCTACATCTTTTAGCAACAAACGGTTTTCGTCTTCGTTTTTATTGAACTCCAAATCCTGAATTTTCTTCGTCATTTCTTAGTATTAAAAATAGGGTGCGAAGTTAGGTTTGGTAGTATGATAAAAATAAGTCTTAGAATTTGGGATATCAATAAATGGTACATATGGGTTTATAAGTAAGTAACATAAAGAAAACAGCCATCATCCTGATTAAGAATGATGGCTGTTTATTAACCCCCTCATTTATATATTTTTATAATCGTATTATTTTTCTGGTGATGAGTTTTTCGCCTACCATAATTTTGGCGAAGTACATACCTGCGGCGCAATGTTCTTTTTCCAAATTGAATGGCAGTGTATATTCACCTGCATCATATTGGGTATTGGTGATTTCTGAAACTACTTTGCCATAGATATCATAAACAATAATGCTGATGTGGTTAGGGCGGTTTAGCTCTAATTTAAAGTTAGTAGTATTGGTAAATGGATTAGGATAAATGTTAATTCCAAAGCCAAAGGTATTCAACTCATCAATGGCTGTGGTGGTATTTGTGGTGTCATCGTCTTTACCCGGAGGTGGAGAAGGACAAGATTTAGTAGTTATTTTAACAGTATTGGTTTTAGCACAACCTGTGGCAGTAATCTTTTCTGTGAGGCTATAAGAGGTGGTGGCATTTACTGTAGCGGTTGGGTTAGCAACAGTTGAGGTAAAACCAGTAGGTGAAGAACTCCATGAATAAGTATTGCCACTTACTGATGAGCCACCCAATGATTTGGTAGTGCCGCCACAAATAGTTGCAGCAGCAACCACAGTTGCGCTTGGCAATGGATTAACAGTTACCGTAACAGATGCAGTTTTAGAACAACCACCTGATGTGATTTTATCAGTAACTGTATAGGTAGTAGTAGCTGTTGGGTTAGCTGTTGGGTTGGCAGATGTACTTGATGACAATGCTGTTTTAGGACTCCATGAATAAGTATGACCACTTACAGCAGTTGCGCCCAAAGTTGTAGAGCCTCCATTGCAAAAAGTAGCATTGCTACCCGCATTAGGTGTGGGTGATGTATTGACAGTTACTGTAGTATATCTGTGAGTACTTACACAGCCATTCAATACCGTCATAGCGCCATATTGTCCTGCATTTACCAATGCAACATTGGTGATGCTTGGGTTTTGTTGGGTTGATGTAAAACTATTTGGCCCATCCCATAAATAACTGGTAACACCACTTACTGATGAGCAAGTTAAATTTAATGTGCTGCCAGTACAAAGTGAGCCGTTGTTAGAGGCAGTAGAAGGACGAGTAGGTATAGGTTTTAAATTGATAGTAACTGTATCTGATTTTGTGCAACCCGTTGAGGTTACTTTTTCTGTAAGGGTATAAAGTCTCTTAGCTATTGGCGTAACATAAGGATTGCTTTTGGTGGAAGTCCAACCGCTTGAAGCAAGCCAACTATAGGTATGCCCTGTGATGGAAGTTGCGCCTAATTGCGTTGAATCTCCAGTGCATATAGCTCTGTATTTACCCACATAAGCAGGTGCACCCTCTTTAACAGTAATGATAGCAGAATCTCTGCGTGAACATCCACCACTGGTAAAAGATTCGGTTAAGAAATAAGTAGTATTTGTAGTTGGGGTAACTGTTGGGTTTGCCAAAGTAGAAGTAAATCCTGAGGGTGTGCTAGTCCATGAATAATTATGCCCGCTAACAGCAGAAGCACCTAAGCTTAGGGGTGCATAACTACATACCGTTTTGCTACCGCCAGTGATGGCAGATGGAGTAGTCAAAACATTTAAAGTACTTATAACAGTATCATTAGCCGTATTTAAATCATTGGCATTATTAGGGTAAACTACCCACACTTTTATTTTTACTTGCCCTGTATTAAAAGAGTAATTACCAATAGTAACCGAGGCTGCATTATTCTTTGCAATATTGCCAGTCCATTTATAAGCAGGTTGCAATTTCCCATTTACACTCCATGTAATGGTAACTGCTTTCAAAGTATCATTGCCATAGTTTTTAAGTTTTACTTTTACGGGTTTCCAGCCGCCGCAAAAGTTAGTAGTAGGGCTTTGTATAGAATCAATCCCTGCATCTGAGTTAGGGGCTTTGGCAAG
>JAPLCZ010000217.1:0-4665 GCA_026391915.1 Bacteroidota bacterium
ATAGTATATAACAAAAATCATGATACACTAAGTAACGGTTATGGCTTAGCTGGCAGCTATGGCGCCACACAATCAGCTGTTATTCTACCCGAACCGGGTAATGATAGCATCTATTATATTTTCACAGTAAACTCAACTGTTGCAAAAGGTCATAGATATTCCATTGTTAATATGCATAAGGATGGTGGTTTGGGTGAGGTTATCATAAAAAACGTATTGGTATATACGGGTACTACTGAAAAAATAACAGCAGTAAACCATGCAAATAAATCAGATTTATGGATTCTTACCCATAAGTTTAATTCAGATTCTTTTATAGCATATAGGCTAGGGAAATCTGGCTTAGACATCACTAACCCTGTTATAAGTACTTGCGGAACAGTGCATACAGAAGTATCAGGTTATTTAAAGGCAGCCCCTAGCGGGAAAAATGTAGCTTTAGCAATTTCAGGCTTGAATATATTTGAGTTGTTAGATTTTGACCATGCTACAGGTAAACTTTCAAATCCTATTACACTTAAAGATACCAGTTTCCATGCTACATATGGGGTGGAGTTTTCACCAGATGGAACCAAACTTTATGGTAGTGCCCAAACATCAAAAAAAATATATCAGTTTGATTTGGGCTACAAAGATGCCTTGAAAATGACAACTAATGCTGTTGTTTTAGAGAATAGCTTTTTCAATATCCCAGGTGCTCTACAGATTGGACCAAACGGTAAAATCTATATTGCGCTAAAATCTGAATCATATCTTGATGCTATTTTGTTCCCAAATAAAATTGGCACATCATGCAATTATGCAAAACACGCCGTTTCGCTTGCTGGTAGGACTTGCCGCGAAGGGCTGCCAACTTTTTTACAAACTTATTTTATCCCATATACTATTAATTTTAAAAATGCTTGTTTTGAGGATAGTACGCTAATTTTACTCTCAAAATATAATGGCATTGATTCCATTCTATGGAATTTTGGTGATAAGTCAAATCCTATCAATACCTCTAGAGCCTTTAAACCATCTCATATTTTTTCTGCAGTTGGAAGTTATAAAATTATGTGTCTTGCATATCATGAGGGGGAAACGGACACCATCCAAAAAACTCTTATTATCTATTCCAAACCTTCAGTGAAATTAGGTAATGATACTTCTATCTGCCCCGGGACAAAATTCACCATTAACCTGACTCAAAAGTTAGGGCAAACATACCTTTGGAGTGATGGCACTACTAAAGATATTATTTCTATTAAAGATTCGGGGATTATTTCAGTGGCAGTTAAGGATTCCAATGGCTGCATAACAGTTGATACAATAAAAATATCTCTCAGAAATTTACCAAAAGTTTCTTTGGGTAATACTACAACCCTCTGCAAAGGCGCCTTCTTGCATGCTAAAGCAACATTTGCCAACTCATACCTATGGCAGAACGGTTCAAAAGATTCTTTTATTAACATCAATAATAGCGGTACTTATTGGGTACAGGCTTTAAATATTTGTGGCGGCTCAGCAGATACAATAAAGATTAAACTGCTATCTAAACCAACAGTATTTTTAGGGATAGATACCACTTTGTGTTTAAAACAAACCATTATGCTACATGCTACATACCCTAATGCCACCTATGTTTGGCAAGATGGTACCAAAGATTCTGTAAAGCTTATAAATGATTCGGGTATATATAAAGTTGCCGTTTCCAACAATTGTGGAAGTGCTTCTGCATCTATCAATATCAATTTTAAAGATTGCCATTGCTATGTTTATATGCCCAATACATTTACCCCAAATGGTGATGGGCTTAATGATATATTGTTACCTTCATCTTGCGAGACTCAAAAATACGATATGAAGATATATAGCCGCTGGGGTGAACTTATTTTTGAGACCCAAGATATTAATGAAGGATGGAATGGTGATTTTTTTAGCAAGAGAGTCGCTGAAGGTTGTTACTTATATATCATCAATTTAAAAGGCACCGATAAAGTTTCTGTGTTTAAAAAAGGAATAGTGCAATTGATTAGATAATGTCATTCTAATATGCCCCCAATATTGTCCATACTATGAATTTCGCCAATGTTGGTATTATCACCAACACTGTTTTATGGCCAAAGTAATTGTTGGTAAAAAATGCCAATAACGGCGGGAATTCCTTTCTTTTTTCAATCTCGCAGAGTTTCGCAGAGAAAGAAAACTGCAGAGAATCACAGAGGCATTTCTCCATTTTCAAATCTTCAAATCAACATATCTTCAAATTATTCCCCCTTTTCCATATCCCGAACACTATCCATCACATCAGCAGTGAGGGAGGTTTTGTAAGCATCTAATTTGGCGGCAATTTCGGGGTTAAAGCTGCCAAGAATTTGGGCAGCGAGGATGCCGGCATTCTTAGCTCCATCCAAAGCAACGGTTGCTACGGGTACGCCTCCCGGCATTTGTAGGATTGATAGCACGGAATCCCACCCATCAATGCTATTGCTTGATTTTATGGGAACACCAATTACGGGTAGTGAAGTAAGGGAGGCTATCATCCCGGGGAGGTGGGCAGCGCCGCCTGCGCCAGCAATAATCACCCGCAAGCCATTGGCACGGGCTTCTTTGGCATAGGTAAACATCCTCTCAGGGGTGCGGTGGGCCGATACCACAGTTAGCTCAAAAGGGATTTCAAACTTCGTTAAAATGTCAGCGGCTTGCTGCATAATGGGCAAATCAGATTTGCTTCCCATGATGATTCCTATTTGTGGTTTGTCCATATTTTTAGGTTTTTATTGATGTTTTTAACTGATTACTTTAAGTTTTGCTACTACTATATCTGCGGTTTTTCTCACTTCTTCTACCGTTTTGCCAAGTACAGTTACATGCCCCATCTTGCGGAAGGGTTTGGTTTCTGCTTTTCCATAAAGGTGCAAATAAACCCCACTGAGGGTTAAAATTTCCTCCACGCCTTGGTATTTTGCAGCGCCTTCAAAGCCATCTTCCCCCAATAAATTGATGAGGGCAGAGGGCATCTTAACTGCCGTATCCCCCAATGGCAAACCCATAATTGCCCGTAAGTGTTGGGCATATTGGCTGGTGAGGTTGCCCTCTATAGTTTGATGCCCGCTATTATGTGGACGGGGGGCTATTTCATTCACTAGTAGTTCGCCTGTTTTTAAGAGGAACATCTCCACGGCAAGTACGCCAACAATGCCTGTTTTTTCTGCCACATCAGTAGCCAAAGCAGCGGCTTTTGTAGCAGTTTCTGCACTAAGTTCTGCGGGAGAAATAAGGTAACTCAATAGGTTTTTTTCGGGATGAACTTCCATCTCCACCGCAGGGAAAGTTTTGATTTGCCCCATAGCATTGCGGGCTACAATCACTGAGATTTCTTTTTGATAGTTAGCGGATTGTTCCAAAATACTTTTGCCTTTTAGCGCATCAGCAATATCGTTATTGGAAGATAGCAATTTCACGCCTCTGCCATCATAACCTTGTGTTCTGCTTTTCTGGAAAACAGGGAATAAATGCGTGTGATTAATGATTTCTTCTTGGCTTTCTACAAAAACAAAATCAGTGGTGGGGATGTGGTTATCCTTATAAAACTGCTTTTGCAAACCCTTATCCTGCACCATTTTTATAATGTGTGGTTGGGGATAAATCTGTTTGCCTTGTTGTTCTAAATCCTCCAGTGCTTGCGTGTTTACATGCTCAATTTCTATAGTGATTACGTCTTTATCCTTCCCAAAATCCATCACTGTTTTGTAATCTTTAAAAGAGCCCAAAACAAAATCATGGCAGATGTTTTTGCAAGGGGCGTTATCATCAGGGTCAAGCACTGCACAATGGATGTTAAAATCAAACGCAGATTGAATGAGCATTCTGCCCAATTGCCCGCCGCCTAGCACCCCAAGTTTAAGTCCGTTATAAAAATGTTTTGTCATGTTGTAGTGGCAAAGTTCGGGGATAAAAACTTCATTACTTCCTGATAAAACCCTTCTGGATTCTCAGCATGTACCCAATGCCCTGCGTTGGGCACAGTTACGAAAGAGGCATTAGGAAATTTCTTTTTGATATTTTCAATATCTGTTGGGAGAATATAATCTGATTTTGCGCCGGAAATGAAAAGGGTTTCGCCATTAAAAATTCCCTTTCCTATTTTGCCAATAAGGGCTTCATAATTTGCTTCTATGGCAGGCAGGTTCATCTTCCATTGGTAGGTGTCGCCTTGCCGTATAAGGTTCTTTAAAAGAAACAATCTTGTATCAATATATTGGATGGATTTAGCCAGTATTTCATCTGCCTGGTTTCTTGTTTTAATCTCAGATAAATTTAGTTTTTTGAGGGCATCAATGTATTCACCATGCGTGGCATCATAGGCTTTTGGGGCAATATCAACAACAATTAATTTCTTCACAAACCGTGTCCATGATATCGCCATTTGCATAGCCGTTTTGCCACCCATGCTATGCCCAATAATATAGGCATCCGGTATTTTATGATGGTGCATAAAGTCGGCAATATCCAATGCTAATTCATTATAATCCATCTCAGGATAATGAGGTGATTTGCCATGGTTGCGTTGGTCAATTGTATAAACCGTAAAATCTGCACTGAATCTTGTGGCTAGTGTATGCCAGTTATCCAAAGTGCCAAAAAGCCCATGAAGAATAATCAGGTTTTCTCCACCCTCACTAT
>JAPLCZ010000217.1:4673-14341 GCA_026391915.1 Bacteroidota bacterium
CTATACTTTTTATAGGCCAAATCACCACCACCCATAATTACCTATTATGGAAATTTACATCATGGTTTTCTTCATGACGATGACGGTCTTCTTTCTCCTTTAAATGCCTCCTGTGGTTGCGGCGGTAGCGCATATTTAGTAGCTCAATACCCATGGCAAAACCCATAGAAAAGTAGAGATATTCTTTAGGGAAATGAATCTCTAAAGAATCAGGTAAACCATCAGCAACCAATATAAAACCTATCATTAAAAGAAAGACAAGTGCAATCATTTTTATACTTGGATGTTTGTTGATGAAATCACTCACCACCCCTGAAAAAGCAAGCATCACCCCTAAAGAAATAATTACTGCAATCACCATAATAAGTACTTTGTCATCCGCCACACCAATAGCAGTGAGGATGGAATCAAAAGAGAAAACAACATCCAATATTACTATCTGAAAGATGGCAGCTTTAAGAGCCATTGCTTTGGTATTTACCTCATTTTCTTTGTCGCTTACCTTCTCTATAATTTCTTTAATGCTTGAGTAAATTAAAAATACTCCACCTGAAAAAAGGATTAAATCACGCACACTAACTCCATAGCCGCTAATGCTAAAGAGAGGCGCTTTCATGCGGATAATCCATGTGAGGGTAAAGAGTAATGCCACTCTAATAAGTAGCGCTAAAGTTAGCCCTATTGTTCTTGCTTTTGCCTGATGCTCTCTTGGGAGTTTCCCACTTACTATAGCAACAAAAATGATGTTGTCAATCCCCAAAACTATCTCTAACAGCGTTAAAGAAAGTATTGTCAACAGCCCCTCTAAAGTAAATATCTCGTGATAATTCATAATCTCCTGCAAACTTAGAGGGCAGGGGTTGATTTCAGAAATTGGAGTGCAAAGGTTGTGGTTGTAGTTTGCGGTAAAATTCTGAAAAAAGAAAATTGAAAGAAGACCTCCTCCACTATCTATGGAAGTTTAAAAACTTTGAAACCCGCCACCTACAAACTACACAAGGGGAGGGAATTCAGATTCTGAATGCTGGACAACATAATACGGATGCTGGTCCTGATTTTTTAAATGCCCAGATACAAATTGGGGAAACCAAATGGGCGGGTTCTGTGGAGTTGCACATAAAATCTTCTGACTGGGAGAAGCACAAACACACTCCTGATAAGGCTTATAAAAACGTGGTGCTGCATGTAGTTTATGAGGATGATTTGAAGTCTGATATTGCACCCATCATCCCAACTTTGGAGTTAAAAAATTACATTCATCATGATTCTTTATTGCGGTATAAAAGCCTCTCAGAAAACCAAAACTGGATACCTTGTGAAGAATTAATAGAACCTGTTTCCTCCCTCAAAAAAATACTTTGGGTGGAGAGGATGGCAGTAGAAAGGCTGGAAGAAAAAGCAAAAACTTTATCACAAAAACTTAATGAGTGTGGTGAAGACTGGAATGAACTTTTTCACAGATTGTTGTTCAGGAATTTTGGATTTAATACCAACTCGCAGCCTTTTGAAATTTTGGCTGAGAGGATTCCGTATTCCATAATTTTAAAAAACATAAATCACCTTTTGCAAACAGAGGCTTTACTTTTTGGTGGAGGAGGATTATTGGATGCTGACTTTAAAGGTGATTATCCCAATCAACTAAAAAAGGAATACGCCTATCAGGCAAAGAAGTTTAATCTGCAATTCCATCACCCTATTTTATGGAAGTTTATGAGAACCCGCCCAGTAAATTTTCCAAGTATCCGCATATCTCAATTGGCGGGATTGGTCAGTAAACATCAATCACTCTTTTCTCAAATTTTAGAAGTTGAGAATGCAACAGATATTAAAAAACTTTTTAAAACAGAGGCATCAGAGTATTGGAATAATCATTACCGTTTTGATGAAGAAGCCAAAGAAACTTCCATTAAAAATTTAGGAGAAAATAGCATACAGAATATTGCAGTAAATACTGTGGTTTCTACACTTTATACTTACGGTTTTGTGAAAGATAATCAAATCTATAAAGAGAAAGCATTGGCACTTTTAGAATCTCTAAAACCAGAACAAAACAACATCACAAAAAAGTGGGCTGGACTTGGTTTTGAAAACTCCAATGCCCAGCAAAGCCAAGGTTTACTCAACCTAAAAAAGAGATATTGTGATAATAAAAAATGCCTGAGTTGTAGCTTGGGGGTGGAGGTGTTGGGACGACAATTTTCATGGGGCTTCACCCCATGTTAAGATATTTCGCCCCTTCAGGGCTTCATCAAAAATCATAATAACTTTGCCAGCATGAAACCCCTCCAATTCACTTCCGAAATTTATAGGCTTGAGTACCTACTCAATGTACATTATATTGAAGTGCCCAAAAATATTGTAGATGCTACTGGTGGCATTGGTAAAATGCGGTTGGTTTGCGAAGTGAATAACACCCTTAGTTTCAAATGCGGGTTGGTGGCTTTGGCAGATGGGAAAGCATATATCACCCTCAACAATGCGCGTTGTAAAAAGCTGGGAGTTAAAGAAGGTAGCCCTGTGGAAATTGTCCTCATCAAAGATGAAAGCGAATTTGGGATGGATATGCCTGAAGAATTAGCAGAACTTTTTAATCAGGATGAGGAGGGCGTTGCAAGATTCCGTAAGCTTACCCCTGCCATGCAGCGCTACATTATATTTTATGTATCGCAAGTAAAAAGCAGCAATAAAAGAATTGAACGCGCACTCCTTCTTATTGAAAACCTAAAGCGCCTGCCAGATAATGGCAAAGAAACTTTTAGAGAGATGTTGGGGTTGGAGAAAAAATGATTTCTTTTTCTACAACTCCCTCCAGCACCAATAATCATATTGCATGGTGCTGCCTAATGGGAAATCATACCTCACACCACTATTAATAAAGCCATGCTTTTCATAAAAACCACGTGCCCTAAAATTGTATTCCCATACACTTAAGTACATGGCTTGGTAATTTATATTTTTGAAGAAATCTATTGAATAATCCATCAGGCTTTTCGCCACACCTACGCCATGAAATTCATCCAACACATAAAGTCTTTTTAGCTCAATACTTTTAAGCGATTTTAAATTTTCAAGAGGCATATCTTTATCTTCTTTCAGGCGGCAATAGCCAGCAACTATTCCATCAATTTTAGCAATGAAAAAATAATCGTCAGGGTCTTGCATTTCCTTTGATACCTGCTCAAGATTGAAGTAGGTTTCAAGCACGCCACGCATATCTTCTTTAGTGCAAGTATTTCCAAAAGTATCAAAGAAGGTTTTGCTGCCAAACTCACTGAGGAGGGTAGCATCATTTATTGTAGCTCTGTAGATTTCTATTTGCATATTTTTAAACCTACAAGGTTTTTATTTAAGATTACATAAAAATTTTACCTGGGTTTAATATCCCATTGGGGTCAAAAACCTTTTTAATATTTTGCATGAGTTGCATCTGGAATGGAGGATAAACCATACTCATAAATTCACGTTGCACATAGCCAATCCCATGCTCACCGCTAATGGTTCCACCCACCGAAAGCACATAATCAAATATCTCTTTAATGGGTGCGGTTAAGCCGTTATTCCATTGCTCATCACTCATGGCATCTTTCAAAATATTTACATGGAGATTGCCATCGCCGGCATGGCCATAACACACGCTACGGAAACCATATTTTGCCCCAACTTCTTTTACTTTCTTTAGCACAAAAGGCAGATAAGCACGGGGCACAACAGTGTCTTCTTCTTTATAAGGACAGGCAGCTTTTGTTGCCTCACCTACTTTGCGGCGCAGTGCCCAAAGTTTATCTTTTTCTATTGATGAATCTGCAAAAAGGACCTCACCTACTTCATATTTTTCAAGTACTTCATTAATCTTTTCGCAATCTTTTAAAAGAGCTTCAGGGTGGTTCCCATCCACCTCAATAATCAGATGGGCAGCCACCCAATCAGGCACTACCATATCCGATTTTGTATAGCTGATGGCTACATCAATGGCATCCCTTTCCATAAACTCTAATGCGGATGGGAGGATGCCCTCTCCCAAAATGGCAGACACCGCCTCACACGCTTTTTCGGCATTGGCAAAAGCAGCAAGCATCAGCATATTATGCCTTGGATTCGGGATAAGTTTGGTAACAATTTTAGTGATGACCCCAAGCGTTCCCTCACTGCCTACAAAGAGTTGTGTGAGGTTATACCCTGTAGAGAATTTTACGGTATCAGCCCCAGTCCACATGATGGAACCATCTGCCAAAACCACTTCTAAATTCAAAATATATTCACGGGTAGTTCCATATTTTATGGCTCTTGGCCCACCCGAACTATGCGCTACATTTCCCCCTAAAAAACAAGAACCACGGCTGGCAGGGTCAGGCGGGTAGTACAAACCTTTTTCTTGCACAGCATTGTTGAAAGCCTCATTGATAACCCCCGGCTCTACCAAAGCCTGCAAATTATCAGTATCTATTTTGATGATTTTATTGAACCTCTCCATACTTAAAACTACCCCACCAAAAACAGGCAAAGCACCACCACTCAAGGAAGTTCCTGCGCCCCGTGGTGTAACAGGAATCATGGCGTCATTACAGTATTTTAAAATCTTACTTACCTCATCCGTATTGGTTGGATGGAGGATAACCTCTGGCGCAAAATAATTGTCATGCGTATAATCCCAACCATATTTTTCTATGTTCTCAGCATCAAACAAAACATTTTCTGCTTTGCAAATAGAAGCAAAAAAATCAATATCAGTTTGGGTTAATTTTTTGAAAGGCATGGGGCAAATTTAGTTGTCGGTTGTTAGTTGTCAGTTGTCAGGAAAAAGAAAGTAGAGTATTGTTGGTAGCTGTCATGGTGAGCCTGCCGAACCACGTTATTCCGCCCTTCGGCAACCCTTCGGCAAGCTCAGGGTGACAAAGGGTGACAACCTTTTCAATCTTCCTAACCGTTATGTTCCATCACCAATTCCTCCGTAAGTTTTGGGTTATTTAGTTTTTCTTTTGAGGCAATAAAAACAGAACGGAAAAGCGTTCCGTTGGTGGGTTGCGTTTCCCAGTTGGTGGGGAATTCTTCGTGCTGAGGTTGGGTGAGAGGCAAATAAACAAAAGGGAAATTCTCTTTTAATCTGTTATAAACCCAACGCCTTGAGGGGCGGCAGCCTTTGCCTGAAAAAGATTGGGTAGGATTATTACCATCTTCATCAATGGGGTTCAGTTTGTCATCATCTCCATAAGAAACACAGGTTTCTAAAAGCAATAACCCAGTGCAATTCTCTGCCATAAATTTAATGGCATTTTCAGGGTTTTGGAGGTGGTATAAAAGTCCATAGCAATACACTACATCAAAGGTTGAGTTGATGGGTTGCGGATTATCCAAATCCAACGGAATAGTATTTACTGACGGGAATTTTTTCTTGAGTACTTCAAGATTTTCTTGCCGTGCATCGGTAGCAGTAAGATTGCAATTTCTACTCAAGAAAAAGACTGAATGGTCACCTATACCTGCCCCCACCTCCAGCACTGTTTTGCGGGCTAAACCCAAACCCAAACTGGCAAGATGATTTTGGCGTGCATGGTTGTGCCGCTGATAAAAAGCATCAGAGAAAAACCTTTCGGGGGAAGGATTAGGTTTTTTATTTAGCCCAAATAATCTTTTAATTTTTGAGAGCATATTATTCTAATTCAAACGGAAATAAAATGTGTTTGGTGTGCCACCAACCACGGCAGGGGGATTTAATTATTATTCCAACCAGTAACCTTAGCACCTTGAATCCAAACATCACCTGGTGAATGGTAAGTATTACCTATAGAGAACATATCTAATGAATCGGGGTTCTCATACTTGCCATTTGGAAAATACTCGAGATAATAATCTTGTGAATTAAAGTAGCCATGTAAATAAAAAATATATTTATTGCCGACATAGCATTTCATAAAAGGTGCATTATCCGTTTTATATTCACAAGTGGAGGTGTCTAATAATTGCCTTCTTTGAGTTCTCCAAACTAAATTAGTATAACTATTTGCGATACTGCCATTAATATATACGATTAATTTATTCCTAGTATCAAATAAATCGGTGCTCTTGAATTCATGATCCATAAATGTTATATCAGGTTTAAATACAAAAAGAAATTCATTATCTGAGTTATTATACCAAGATTCTCCCTCTTTATCTGTATGAAAGTATTTAGGTGATTTCATTTGAAAATGAGAAAACTTATAAAATCCGGATTTGCAAATAGTCATTGTGTCATAAGCTTTATAACAGGGTTGAACTTTTTTGATTTCATTATTATTAGAAGAATTGCAACAGTTTAAAAAAATTATAATACTTAAAATTGAAATAATATTTTTCATTTCATGTTTTCTTATTAATTGTTGATTTGCCCTTGTTGGTGGAATCACCAATAAGTTTTCTTCCCACAAACTTACTCCAAACATCCCAAAACCAAAAAGCCTTCCGTCATTCTTTCAGAATCCTCCCAATTAATACTCATACTAGGGAAGATACCAACAGAATGATAGCGAAATTTGGGAGGTCTAAAGGATATTTAGTATGCCACCAACCATGGCAAAAGAATTAAGAAAATAAATACCTTTGCCTTAATGCTAAACAAAATGAGTAAAAAGAAAACATTATTTGAAATTATTGATTCTTATGATTCAGTATCAAACCTTATAAATGAGCTTTTAGAAAATCCCAATATCTGGTATGGATTAGGGAGGGATGGGGAGGAGATTTTAAATAAAGAGAAATTTAAAATCATTAAAAAGAATATTCAGTGTTTGATGCATGAAGAAAAAGAAAAAGCGTGCATTCTACTGGGCCGTGGTGAGGAAAAGACTACTTTAGAGTCAAAATTAAAAAATGGCGAATTGAGAGAAATATTTAGCCTCGGAGAAAAGGCAAAGAACTATCTTACTGATATTAGTATGGAAAGAGAAACCTTTCTAAAAATTAACGATGTCTCAAAAGAAACAATGGAATGGATTTTTGACGAATACAAATGCATTACTTGGGGGGAATGTATTGATAAAGAATATTTTCAAAAAGAATCAAACAAAGCAATATTTTCTGATATGATTAAGGATAATGAAAGACTAAGAGATTATTATCTGTTTGGTCTACAAACTGATAATAGTGAAAGAAAGACATTTTTTGTTTCAAGCTCCTCTTCATCTAAAGCTGCACTATATAATAAACTAGGAAAAGTTATCATTTTGTTTTGGCTACCTGAGCCACATATTGAATTTGCTGTTAGCAAATCTAGTTTAGAACAATTGAAGGATGATATAGAAAACAAACGTCTCCCATTACTTCAGGATAGCTATTTCCCTAAGGAAAAAGAGTTCTCTATTAAGGGGGCAATCTTCCCTGATTATATTTATTCTATTATTGATGTTGATAATGAAAAAATAATAGTCAATCCTAAATTATATAATCCAGAAACATATTGGATTCAATATGGATTTAATATTACTAAGAACGAGTTCGATGATTCTATAAAAGGGTCTGCTTATAAGACACACGTAACAAGATATTCAGACGGTCAATACAAAGACGGTCCTGCTGGGCGGGATTTGTAATCTCGCCCTCCCTACTATAAGGATTTGTAATCCGTTTTAATCCGCATTGCAAATGCTAATAATAGCAACATTCGGATTACAAATCCGAATGAGCATATAAGTTACTCTATCACTCTCCCTAACCATCCGTACAATTTTCTTTGAGCATACAAAATTATTTTTAGTACCTATTATATTTTATAAATGATGTATGTATATTTGTGGCGGAATGATGGGATGGGGTAGGTTGAGGATGTCATTCAGTAGGAAGCTTGCTGCGAGTAAGAATTAGTTGCCTTCTGCGAACAAGTTTCCTCCTGAATGACAAAATAATTTTGGAACTTTAATTTATTGCATTCTAACTTTGTTCTGTTCTTCATCAATTTTAAACTAAGAATTTTAAACTTCAAATTATAAAACAATGGCTAACAAAAGAGATGTAATCCGTGCTTACCGCTTCTCAGATGGGTTTTTAACTACCCGCTGCGATACTTTAATTGTTTCACTTACGCGTGACCAAGGCGCGCTTAACCAATATGGTGTGCCTATGACGCGGATTACGGGTTTGCAGACCTTGATTAACAACTTTTTGAATGTTGGATTTGACCAAACTTTTATGAGCCAAGCCATGGGCAAAAGGCAAATACGCGATACAAAACAGGCAGATTTATTTAAGGAAATGAAGAATTTGCGCACCAAAGTGGAGGGTAAATGGCCTACAGATGCAGCCTTGCAAGGGGAGTTTAACCTTGGCGGAAGCATCAGCCAGCTGGATGCGGTGGAGTTGAAAATTCATGCAGAAGTAACATTAGATGCTTTAGCAGCGCATCAGGCTGAGTTTGGGGTTCCGTATGCTATTGATGCAGCTTATGTAACTGCTTTTGGGCAAAAAATTACTGACTTAAATAATGCTACTAAAGATTATAATGTAGCTGCTAACCTCCGCAAAACCAAAACAGTAGCAAGAATATTGGCAGGCAATATTTTATACCACGAAATGCTTGCTTTATGCGCTATTGGGCAAAATTATTGGGAGGATAATGCTAATACAGAGTTTTATAATGAATACGTATTGAATGAAAGTACTACACCCCCACCAGTACAGAATATTGATGAAAATTTAAACCCGCAAGAGGTAAAAGAATTGGTGATTACAGTACCTTATAATGCAAATACATCATTATTAATGAGCAATTTAGGTATTGATGCAGGTGATGACCTCACCTTTTGGTTTGGGACTGACATTGCACTGCCGCCAACGCCAGAGGCACTGCTCCTCATACACGGCGCTACAGAAAACCATATTGCAGGGGATATAAATTATGATACCACCAATATTAAGCTCTTTGTGAAGAATAATTCTGCCACTAATATTGTTACGGCGCATGTGGTGGTAAATGCGTAAATCAATTTGAAAATTTGGTGATTTGAAAATTTGAAAATGTAAAACCTCGTAGGTTTTGGAAACCTGCGAGGTTTATATAATCATCCTACACCAATTCCACCACCGTTATTCCATCCCCGCCAGTCTCTAAACTGGCACTTTCAAAACTCTTAACAAAGCTATATTTCTTTAGCATCTCTCTTATCTTTTTGCGGAGAATGTATCAAAATTTTCATCCCAAACTTACCCCAAAAATCAAATCAAAAAAATGGGGGAGTTTTTAGGAGAGTGTTTATTGCATGTTTAAATTAGAGAAGGTAACTTTGTATAATAAAATAAAGCTATGCAATATATCCACTCAGAATTTCAGCGCATCTCCATCAATACAGAAATTTGTTTTGGTAAACCCTGCATTAGTGGCACCAGAATGCCTGTTTCTTCTGTTTTATCTTATCTCTCCAGCGGGATGACTGTAGAGGAAATGATTTCTGAATTTGACTGGTTAAAAAAAGAAGACATCTTAGAGGCACTTGCCTTTGCCTCCTACATGATGAATGAGAAGATTATCCCTCTTAAAAAGGCTTCATGAAGTTTTTACTAGATGAAAATATTCCCCCTTCTGTTTGTAGCTTATTAATAAAAGGAGGGTATCCTGCAAGGCATGTAATCAAAATTGGTTTTGCCCAAACTGAGGACATAAAAATATTTGAACTTGCAGAAGAAAGTGGTGAGATTATCAT
>JAPLCZ010000198.1 GCA_026391915.1 Bacteroidota bacterium
GGTGGTCTTGCTGCAAACGATTAATATTATGGGTTAAAGCATACACCCCAGCAGCCGCTAAATAGCCCGCTTGCCGCCATCCACCACCAAATACTTTGCGTATCCTCCGCGCTTTATGTATGTAATCTTTTTTGCCTAACAAAAGGCTGCCCACAGGGGCGCCTAATCCTTTGCTCAGGCATATGGAAATACTATCAAATATTTCCCCGTATTGTTTGGGGGTTTCGCGTTTTTTTACCAAAGCATTAAAGAGTCTTGCGCCATCAAGGTGTAGTTTTAAATCCTTCTCTTTACAAAGATTTTTAATTTTAATTGATTCCCCAAAATCATAACAAGCGCCCCCTCCCCTATTGGCAGTATTCTCTAAACTCACTAAAGTTGTTTTGGGTTTGTGCACATCATCAGGATTAATGGCGGCTTCTATTTGCAGGGCAGTAATTCTTCCTCTGTGCCCATCAATAGTTTGCACTTGGCAGCCAGCATTAAAAGCAATTCCGCCACCCTCATATTGGTACACATGGCTAAGCTTTTCGCAAATGATTTCTTCTCCCGCTTGGGTGTGGCATTTAATGCCAATTTGGTTGGTCATAGTGCCGCTTGGGCAAAAGATGGAGGCTTCCATCCCAAACATTTGGGCAGCCATTTCTTCCAGATGGTTTACGGTAGGGTCTTCTCCAAAAACATCATCACCAACCTCAGCTTTTAGCATGGCATCAAGCATGGCGGGGGTAGGTTTTGTAAAAGTATCGGAACGGAAATCTATCAGCATGGATTATTGTTTTATAACTTTTTTTGCAATGAAATTATCGCCATCAGATACTTCTAAAATATAAATTCCGGCGGGCAGTTTACTTATATCAATATCAAAATTGCTTTCTCCATTGTTACACTTTTCTACTGCTTGATAAAGGGTTTTCCCCAACAAATCTTTCAAAACAATTTTGCTATTTTGGTTTCTGAAGTTTCCATAAATATGAAGAATGTTATTTGTTGGATTAGGCGAAAGCTGAAGGTTGAAATTATCCAAAGAAATTTCATCAATGCCTGATGAAGTATAGCTAATACTATTATCGCCTGAGAGGATGCGGATGTTGGGGTCAAAAGCAATAAGGCGGGGCTTGAACTTTATGGGGAAAGTAAACACCTCACCGGAGAAAGTATGGTTAAAAATTACTGTGGTATCATGGCTGCCATCTTGGAAACGGACTGGTACTTTCATATCATAAAAACTCACAGAAGTATGAGAGGTAGTTTGGTTAATTTTCACCCTCATGCTATCCCATGAATATTTGCACTCCAACTGATAGGTTGGGTAGCCCTCACCATAAAACCATTGAGCAAAAAATTTGGTTAAATCCTGCCCACTTGTAGTTTCAAGGTGCTTTTTAAGGTCGGCAGTTTTTGCAAAGCTGAATTTAAGTTTGGGGTCATTAAGATAATTTTTTATAGAAAGAAAGAAGATAGAATCACCCAATTTCCACCGAAGCATATGTAGCAAAAAAGCGCCTTTTTGGTAGCTTAATCTATAATCAAAAATTCTTAAAACAGTTAAGGTATCTGTACAAAAAACACTACCGTCGGGGGAACTGGTAGTGTATGCCTTTGCACTTTGTTTCCACTCCAAAAATGCGGATGGTGGTAGTAAATGCTCTCTACTCAGCGCATCAAAATATTCTGCAAAACCTTCATTGAGCCATACATCCTGCCAACTGGTGCAGGTAACCCTGTCACCAAACCATTGGTGCGCACATTCGTGTGCAATTAATGCCATGGAAAAATCTGAAACAAAACTCATTGTTTGGTTTTCCATACCGCCGGCCCAACCCCACTGGGCATGGCCATATTTTTCTTTGCTAAAAGTATAGGGCACGGTGAGGCTATCATATAAATTTATAATGTCTTTTATTTTATCTAATGCCCCAACTTTATCCGAATCCTCATGATAAGTATAGTTGAGGAGTGGAAGTTTCTCCCCTGATTTCATGTGCAAGGTATCTTTATAAACATCATACTCTGTAACTGCAATTGCAATAAGGTAGTTGGCAATTGGGTAATGACTTTGCCAATGAAAAATTCTATTTTTCCCTGCATCAGTTTCTGAAATTAATAATCCATTACTTGCCACCCTATAGGGTTTGGGCGTATTTACTATCACATCTATTGAATCAACTTTATCACTCAATCCAACTTTACAAGGCCACCAATCTTGGGCTACATAGGGTTCAGTGAGTGTCCACAGAATTGGGGTTTTTAAGATGCCGTGTGTAGTAACCACAAAAGATCCAAAACCCGTAGAAACTGGGGCACCATGATAGATTACGGTGATAGAGTCCAATGTTCCTTTCTTAATTGAGAATGGCAATTTTGCCAATAAGATTTCATTGGTGTGAGTGAAGGATACTGAAGCCGAATGATAAATAATAGAATCTACTATCATACTATCAGCAAGGTTATACTCTACGGCAATAATGCTATCTGCAACCGGAATAAAATAGGTCGTTACAACACCTAAAATGTAATTGACATTAGGATCTACTTTCCATTGAAGCCTTTGATATTTTACATCATAATTTTCACCAGCAAAGGTTAGTTTTTTATTAAGGGATTTTGTTTGATGGGCTTTCATTTCCATGGCAGCAATATCAAAACTGCTTTTGCCTTCACAGTCTTGTGCAAAAGATTTTAATTGAAAAATAGTAAAAGCCACTAACAACAAAATCAAATATTTAAAATATATTTTTTGAGATTTCATAATTCTTATTCTTTAATAAATTTTGAAGTGAAACTCCTTTCCTGATTCTTTATCTGAATAAAATAAAAGCCTGCGGGGAGTTGGGAAACATCCAACTGAAAAGAAGATTCCGCGCTTAAATTTTCCTCTTGATGAAATACAATTTCACCCAATATATTGACAACCTCAATTTCATATTTACCAGATAATGCACTTACCAAAATATTTAATTTTTCATTCACAGGATTTGGGAACAAACTGATTTGACTTTCTATATCAGGAGTATTTATCCCGACATATTTTGAAGAAAGTTTTGCTACAAAAACCTCACTACCCCCAGCGTTGGATGCCTTTAAAGTATGCTTACCAAAAGTACATTGAGCCGAGGAATAATTACCAGTAAAAATTATGTTTCCATCAGCATCATTACATATCCCAAAAACCTCTTCATTATCCGCACCCTGTATACTTTTCACCCACCCAATTGTGCCATCATTATTATAATTGATAATAAAAATATCCTTAGCATTATACTGCCCATTGGGATTGAAGAAGGTGGTGCTACCAATTGTTAATGAGTCGGCAGTAAAACAGCCGGCGGCATAAATATTTCCTTTCCTATCCAGCGTGGTGCATTGGATGTAACTCCTGTTTTGCACACCACTGCTTTTGCCTGATTGCAACCATTCGCACTTATCATTAGCATCCAGTTTCGCCATAAAGAAAATACCATAACTACCACTTCCATGAAACGGAGGCAATGATTTACCACCAAAACGAAGTGAATCAAAATAATAATTTCCGCTAAAGTATTTGTTATCCTTTTCATCAATAATTATATCACTAATCCACCCCAAACCGGGCACCGTGGCAGATAGCACTTTGCCTGAAGTATCCATATTGGCGTAAAACATATTGGCGCCATATAATTTAAAATTATCAATAAAAATACTATCACTATAAGAGTTGCCTGCAATGTATAAATTACCCTTATTTCCTAATGAAATTGCAGTTGGATAGTCCTCACTAAATCCTCCTAACCTTTTTGCCCATATAGCATTACCAGTGGAATCCAATTTGGCTACAAACCCATCTGCCTCTTGGTTTACAGCATTTGTGTTTTTTAAAGTTGTCTTTCCTATTTTTATTGAGTTGCTACGGAAAGAACCAATGACGTAAATATTCCCCAATGCATCAGGCACCAATTCATTAATGTGTTGGTAGGATGAACCTCCAATTTGTTTTGCCCATTTCACGTTTCCATCACCATCCATTTTAGCTATAAAAATATCAGAGCTATTGCTGAAGTTATTTGCGAATTTGTAGCTGCCAATTGTTATTGACCTTGATGAAAAAGTACCACAGATAAGCAGGTCGCCTTGCGCATCAATTTTCAAATCCGAAATATATTCATTCTGATAATTTCCTGTACCTCCAATTTGTTTTGCCCAAAGTACAACGCCATTCTTATTATATTTCACAATAAAAATATCTATTGGAACTATGCCTCCCGTGTTTTTAAGAATTGTAGTATCAAACCCAATATCGGTTCTATTAAATATTCCAGCAACGTATAAGTTTCCATCCGCATCCGCAACTACTACTCTGCCACCGGTAGAATAAGTAGAAGCATAATTTGAATAAGAACTTTTTGCCCAACTCCACTCCGAGTTTTGCGAATTGGCTTTTAAAAAAAACAGGACGAATCCTATAAAAAACAAATAGTTTTGTTTCATTAAAAAATTGATTTGTGAATTGCGAAGGTAGCAATAAAAGTATTTTGCCTAAAGCCTTATAAATTTCAGCAATTGTTCTGGATGATTTTTTAAGCAAATAAAATAAAGCCCTTTAGCAAAATCAATGGTATTAATCTGGATGGATTGGGCTACTTCCACTTCCATAACCAATACCCCAATAGCATTATAAATCTGAATTCCCTCTGTGCTATTTTGGTTGTTTGAAAAATTGATTGTCAGATTTTCTGTAGCAGGATTCGGATAAATTGTAAAACCATCTGAGGAAGTATTCTCATCATTAATTCCTGAGACACATGTTATCTTTAGGTTGTTATAACCTCGCTGTTTTGCCTGACATTCCAACTCCAAAAAGGCGGGTTTGTCTTTGCCATTGCCAAACCATTCTCTTAGCCCAAGTGTATGTAGAAACTCCAAAAATGAGGTATCTTTAATTCCATAATATTTACTGTTATAACTTACTGAGGCGGTGTCCAAATCATGAAGCCAAGTAAAGTCAATCATCTTAATGTTGGCGGCGTATTTATCCCAAGTAGTAAAAGTTTGTGCTATAAATTGGCGTTGTAATTCTTCAGAACTTTTGCATGAAGCGCTAGAGGGATAACCATACTGATAAAAGCAAATTGGCTTTTTAGGATAAAGTGCAACAATAGTATCAAAAATTGAGGGGATAGTAGAGATAGGCTGTACCGTAAAATCTGAGTTTAAAGGGTAATGAGAAACACCAATATAATCACTGTTGGCGTTTAGTTTTTGGGCTAATACATTCTGGGCAATCATGCCATTAAAGGTTAATTCTGAAGCTACTTTTAAACCCGGCCAAAGTGTTTTTGCATAGGTAGAAACGGAGTCATAGAAGGTATTGAATTCAGCCCACTTTGTAGAATTATTTCCTAAATAAACATCACTCTCAGAGCCTATCACTAGTGATGAAAGTTTGAGTTTAGGTGCATGTTTTTTTATGCTGTCCAAAAGCGTTTTAAATCTGCCAATGACCACTGGGTTATTAAATGCTTTTGAGGTAAGGTCAGAGGGTACTTCCAAACGATTTGTGTTAATAGGCGCAATAGTTAAATCAATTGGGATATTATAGGCAGGGTAATAAATATTCGCAATATCAAACACCCAGAAATCAAATTTATTGGGTGAGGTTTCTATAGCAGTCCATGTTTGGGAAAGCCCCATTTGGGTCATTCCTAATTTAGTTCCTAAGGCAAAAGCAGAGTCATAGCCCTTATTTTGGGGCATATTAATATCAACTGCAATCCTATTTGTAGCAGGCTTTATCTGTGCATTTGCAATTGTGGTGGAGTATAAAACCCAAACTGCTACGAGGTTAAAAAATGTTTTTATCTTCATAATTAAAATTGTCACTTTTAAGAAAGGTTTTCAATCATTTATTATTCAATAAACAATACGCTATTTGGACTTTTTCAACTTCACACCCTATATGGTTAGTGCAATAATTTTTCATATTCTTACTTGAAACTAATCGTTACATTTTGCTTCACATCCGGGTGAAGGCTTAGCGCCACAGGGCAGTTAATCCCAATAGTTTCTAAGACTTTTTGTTGCGCCTCATCTGCATTTGATTTTACTTTTAAATATACAATAATTTCTGCAATCCTGCGGGGGTTATCCGCCATAATTTTGGTTACCTCAGCGTGCATTTCTTTAATTTCAATTCCCCTTCCTTCCGCTGCAATTCCCATTACCGTCATCATGCAAGTTGCAAGAGAAGTGGCGGCTAAATCGGTAGGAGAAAATGCCTCTCCTTTACCGTGGTTATCAATCGGGGCATCCGTAATTATGGCTTTGCCGGAACCGATGTGCATACATTCGTTTCTTAAATTTCCGAGGTAGGTTACTGTAGATGTTATCATTTTTTATATCTTTGAAAGGTGAAAATCATTTTACAAAAATGAGCTAAATTCCATTGCCTTGCATCTTTTTACAAAAAATATATTTTTATCAGGTTTGTTTTTGCTAATTGCACACCCCCTTTTTGGGCAGATGGGCAAAAACAAAAGTGATTTTACCCTCTACACCAAAGAAAAAACTATTGCGCCACTGCTCCATAGCAATGGGTATGGCGGGCAGTTTCAGTATGCGTGGTACCAAAGGCCCAATACCTTTTTGCTGTTAGATGTTTCTGCCTATAGGCTCAAGCACC
>JAPLCZ010000133.1 GCA_026391915.1 Bacteroidota bacterium
TGATTGAAATTAGCTTCTAATTCAGCTTTTGTAATCTCATTACTTTGTGGTGATGCCCATGCACCCAACCTACTTTCGTAAGGGCGGGAGTTATAATAATCATCAGATTCTTGGGTGGAAATCTTTTCTACCTTACCCGTAATTCTCACCTGCCTCTCTAACTCCTGCCAAAAGAAAACAAGTGCTGCGTTTGGGTTTACTTCAAGGTTATTTCCTTTATGGCTTTTGTAATTAGTAAAGAACACAAAACCAGCATCCACACCCTTTAATAATACAATCCTTGCAGCAGGGATTCCATCTTTGGTCGCCGTAGCAAGGGTCATGGCATTGGGTTCAGGCACATCAGAGTGTAGCGCTTCGGAGAACCAATTATTAAACTGCACCAATGCATCTTTATCTACAGAATCCTCTGTTAAAACCTTCTTGGTGTATTCCTTCCTGATGCCTGCAATATCCATTTATTTAAGTATTTGTTCTGTGTGTTTTTTGGTATTTACTTTCGTGATAATGTCTTCAATCTTCCCCTTCTCATTAATGATAAAAGTAGTGCGGATAATGCCTGTTACTATCTTGCCAAAGAACAATTTTTCACCATAGGTGCCGTACTTATTTTGTATCACTCTTTCCTCATCCGCCAATAGATGAAATGGCAGATTATATTTCTTCACAAATTTGTCATGCGATTTAATATTGTCTGCACTCACGCCTATAATTTCATAGCCTGCTTTTCTTAAGTCTGTATAATTATCCCTTAGGTTACACGCCTCATTGGTGCAAGCTTCGGTATCATCTTTTGGGTAAAAGTATAGCACCACTTTTTTGCCTTTATAGCTTTTTAATGAAATCTCTTCTCCGTTTTGATTTTTGGATATGAAGTCCGGTGCTTTATCCCCTATATTTAATTTTACCATTAGATAATTTTATGAGGCAAAATTAGGTGTGTGGGTGAATAAAAGCTCTTATGATTAATGTCAGGTGTAATAAAAAAGGCTCACGTTTCGGTGAGCCTTTTTTATTATTGTTTCAGTTAAACCTATTTAGAGTTTACCATAAATGTTGGTTTGAAATTATAAACATCATCCGGAATCAAACGATTGCTTTTTGTGGCTACCTGATTTTTGGATTTATAATCAGCGAACTTCGCCAATATCCTACTCTTTACCGCCTCATCATCAATGGGGTCAAGATTTAAATTTTCGCTTACTTTATATACTTGTTTATCTGCAATAAAATAGTCTTTATCAATGTAGTCAATCAACTCATTTTTATTAGGCATCAAAGGGTATGAGTGAACACTTCTAAAATTTCTAAACGTATCAAGCCCACTACCTATCCAAGCTGATTGAGAAGGAATTTGAACACCATAATTTTTATTTAAGAAGGCAAGCAATGAGGGGGTTAAATCAAAATGACTTGATACAGATGAAATTCTTTGAGTGCGTTTGAGCATTGGAGAATAAATAATGAATGGTACATGGAATCTATCAATCTGAGTGATGATAGGGATTTCAGGCATTCTATGGTCTCCGGTAATAATAAAGATTGTATTTTTAAAGTCAGGACGTTTTTTATAAGCTGCAATAAACTGTCTAATAGCATCATCAGTATACATTATGCAAGAGTATTGTTTTGCATATTTTTGTGCATTATCCTTCTCTTCGTCATTCATATGAATTTCAACCATTCTGCGCTTAAAAGCTTGCATATAATAATCTTGATTAGCAACAAGAAAAGGAGAGTGGTTAGCTACCGTTAAATAAATATCCAACCTGGGTTTGTTACTATTTTCTTTATTGATTATCTCGAAAGATTTTCTGTATAATTCTTTATCCCCATATCCCCATGAAAAACCGCTTTCAGACGATGGAAGTTTAGAGTATCCTGGGCCGTAAGATTTTTCATCGGTAATTTTATCTATTCCGTTTTTCTTTAAATACACATCCATGATATCAAAGTTAGAATTACCCCCATAGTAAAAGGAGGTAGAATAACCATTGGCTTTTAATAGTTTGATGAGACTTTGGTGATTAGGGGCATTTGGCCCTAAATCAAGAAACCCTTTATCTCCAAAAGGTAATGACCCTGTTAGTGCTGGCAAAACGCCAAAAGTCCTTCCAGCAGTACTGATAAAATTATCCCAATATAAACTGTGTTTTGAAAGGGAGTCAAGGAATGGAGTAAAATTACCTTGCAAAGCACCTTCACAACTATATCCTCTCCCTAGGCTTTCTACTATTATTAAAACAATATTTGGTTTTACTCCATTGTTGGTAAAAAAGTTTCCTAACACATCCCTTGCAGCTTCTTTGTGCAGGAAAGGGAAATTTTGGTTGGTGCATGAGTAGGTAAAATCATCAGAAGTTCCATTCATGCCAGGTACACCTGCCTCGGTATACCAATACTCATCATATAATCCATCAGCATCACCTTCATCATTAAATACATAATCATATGATTTGCTGGTAAAAAATTGCAACTTATTTACCGCAACATAGTATGCAAAATCGTTTTTAAAGTCTTTTGCTTTTGGTGAAGCAAGGTCTGAAAAGAATACTGAAATTAGAATTACTAGAGTAAAAGTGTAAACCAATGGTCGTCTTGTACGGATATATGTAGAACGAATCATCATAAAGATGAGTAAAGCTACAAATATCACCAAAGGTAATACTGACATAACTGTAACACCACCTGAGGTATTAAGAATGTGCTGAATTTCTGTTATGCTGTATCCAAAGATATCAGAACCAAGCGGCAATAAGGCCTTAACGAAATAGCCAACTAATCCTAAATAGACCAAAGTGAGTATTACTGAAACCGTTATATATAATATAGTTGCAAGCCTTCTGTTTAGCAGGTATACCAAAATATAGGGTAGTATTAACCAAGCTGAAAGGTTAAGCATAAATACAATATCATATCCTATTGCCCTCAATAAAATTGGAATGCCTCCTTTTAGATCCGA
>JAPLCZ010000108.1 GCA_026391915.1 Bacteroidota bacterium
CACATACATTGCCGCTTTCTAATCTCCATGCAAAATAAAAAGGCATAAACCTACCAATTATGTAGCAGCTATAACTTATGATTTTACCCACTACATAAAACCTCACTTCATAATATTTTGAGATAGGGACATCATACTCATTCATTATTTTTAACACCTCAACTCTATGATTCCATTCATCCACTTCTATCTGGTGGATTGCCCCCTTTTCTTCTTTGTTTTTTACTGAGCCAGCATGGCCCTGATACGCAAATGCGGCAGCCTTTTCTGCAGAATATGCCATCTGCATTAAATCAATTAGGGCGGGGTGGTTGAGTTTCATTTTATTATTATAAAACCTCCAAGGTTTTCAAAAACCTTGGAGGTTTGTTTATAGTTGGAAAGCCTGCAATTGCTCATAGGTGAACTTATAGGTTAGCCATTCTTTTTCAAACTCGGCATTATACTTTTCATAGAATTTTATTGCGGGGATATTCCAATCCAATACCTGCCACCTGAGCCTGCCTGCTTTAGTGTTTTTTGCAAGCTTTATCACCTCCTCAAATAAGGCTTTGCCTGCGCCCAATCCTCTGTGGCTTTCGCTTACTATTATATCCTCCAGATACCAGCATTCCCCCTTCCATGTAGAGTAAATGGGGTAAATAAGTGCCATTCCTTTAATCCCACCATCAGGGAATTCTGCCACAAATGCTTTATATTTATTCGCAATAAAATCATCTTTTAATTGTTGGATTGGCAACACAAATTCCTCTTCTGCCTTCTCAAAAATAGCGAGTTGATGGATGAGTTGATGGATGGAAGGCATATCCTCAATTGCGGCAGGGCGGATGTTGAAATCTTGCATTAGTATTAAGGGCGTTGTATTTTATCTTTGCTGCAAAATTATCTTATTTAATCCATCCACTATGAACGGAAAAATTATCACCCTCAACCAATTTATTATTGACCGCCAAAACGAATTTTCTTATGCCAGCGGTGAACTCTCACGCCTGCTAAGCGATATTGGTACTGCTTCCAAAATTATAAACCGCGAGGTAAACAAAGCAGGTTTAGTGAATATTCTAGGTGACTACGGAACCATCAATGTGCAAGGTGAGGAAGTGAAAAAACTGGACATCTACGCCAATGAACAATTGATTGCCGCCCTTAGCAGTGGTGGCGAGTGTTGCGTAATGGGCTCAGAGGAAAATGATGATATTATTGAAGTAAATACTGAGGGCGTGGAGAACGCCAAATACGTGGTGCTGTTTGACCCCCTTGATGGCTCCAGCAATATTGATGTTAACGCCAGCATAGGTACTATTTTCAGTATTTACCGCCGCATAAGTGATGGCCCAAAAGGCGGCACTGTGGCAGATTGCCTGCAAGATGGCACAGAGCAAGTAGCAGCAGGCTATGTAATTTATGGCTCCTCAACCATCTTGGTTTATACCACAGGGCATGGGGTAAATGGCTTTACCCTAGACCCCTCCATTGGGGAGTTTTGCCTAAGCCACCCAGATATACAAACTCCAAAAGATGGTAAAATATATTCTATCAATGAAGGCAATTATGCCGATTTCCCTGAGGGTGTAAAACAATATATCAGTTATTGCAAAGAGAAAAACAGCGCAGAAGCCCGCCCTTATAGCAGCCGCTATATTGGTTCTTTTGTGGCTGACTTCCACCGCAACCTACTTAAAGGTGGTATCTTCATCTACCCACCCACTGCCAAAACCCCGAATGGCAAATTACGTTTAGTGTATGAGGTTAATCCCCTTGCTTTCCTTATTGAGCAAGCCGGCGGCAGAGCTACAGATGGCAAACAAAGAGTTTTAGAAATCTCCCCTAATGCGCTGCACATGCGGGTGCCCCTCTTTATTGGCAGTGAGAATATGGTGAAAAAAGCAGAGGCATTTTTTGCTGTGGAAGCTGAGAAGGTTTAGACTAAGTTTCTAAAACTTCACCATCTCTTTCCAGGTCCCTTTTTCCCAAGCGTATTTTAGGGTTGAGGGTAGGGCATCAAAAAAATATTGGTTGAGGTTTACGGCAAATGATGGCTGAAAATAGCAATTAACAGTGCAGCCTTCGCACTCCTTGTATTTACCTTCCATGGCAATTAAATCCTGCACCATTACAGATTTTCTGAGTCCATATAAATCATCATTTATGGGTAGGGCTTCCACCTCCAAATGGTAGCAGGGCATCATCAATTTATTTTCTGGGGAGATAACCACCGTGGTGCTTGCCGCCTTGCAAACAGGTGCTGAAATATGGTTGCCTCCATTCTTCCGTAATGTTAGGAAAGCTTTATTGAGATAAACCATCTTACGTTTTCCCCAAGCTTCCAGCGTTTGTAAATCCTGTATACTAAGCTCACTGCCCACCTCCTTATAGGCAAAGATGGGGTTCAGCAAAAGCATCAATTCATTGGGTTGGGTTATCTCATCATACACTTGCTGTATTTGGTG
>JAPLCZ010000087.1 GCA_026391915.1 Bacteroidota bacterium
TTTTATTTCCCTACCTTGGCCCCACCATTTTTAATAGAATACTATGAAAAAGAAATTATATTATTTGGGGTTGGTTGTGTGGGGGGTGTGTGGAATGCAATCTGGCTATGGGCAATATGCTAAGTGGGAATGGGTGAGGAGTGCAGGATATTTTTTTAGCGATAATGCCAATTCAATGACTACTGATGTCAGAGGAAATATTTATATGGTTGGTGCTTACTTTGAAGAAATTACTTTTGACACTATTAAACTGATAAACAGCTCAACTTTATTAACCCCGTATATTGTTAAATATAACTCAAAGGGTAAGGTGCTTTGGGCAAAAACAACTTCAAGAGGAAAGCAGACTGATAAAATAACTTCGGTAATTACAGATGATTCGGGGAATCTTTATGTAGCGGGTGAGTACAATAGTGATACTTTAAAATTTGACACTTTCACAATAAAAAGAACTTGGTCAGAGCCATTTTATAATGGAATATTTTGGTGAAATATGATTCCACAGGAAAAGTAAAATGGGTAAAAAGTGGAGGAGGTGGTTTTGTTGGTGCTGTAATACTTGCAGTTGATAAACAAAGAAATATCTATTTTACGGGTATCATTTCTGACAGTAAAATTACTTTTGAGGATACTATTATTAGTGGGGTTCAAAGGAGCTATTTCTTTGTTTTGAAATTTAATAGTGTTGGGAAATTAGTATTGATTAAAACCTCTTCTGGGGATTCTCATGGTAGTATTTATTCTTGGGTGATAAAAGCAGATGCAGCAGAAAATATTTATTTGGCAGGTGAAGCTTGGGCTGATACCATTCGCTTTGACACAATTGAATTAACGCACAAAACAACTACAAAATATCATACAGATATTTATTTGGTGAAATACAATAAGGATGGTGAGGCACAATGGGCGAAAAGGGGTTTAGGACTTGGTTATAATAATAGCCCAACTGGAGTTGCTATAAATAAACAAGGTGATATATTTATTCTGGGTAATTTCTTAAGTGATTCATTAATTTTTGACAATGTAATACTTAAAAGAAAAGGTGTGGATAGAGATATATTTCTTGTAAAATACAACTATAATGGAAAGCTTCTTTGGGCAAAGAATTTTGGTAGAAGTTCTCAGGATGCCCCTGCCATGTGCATGGCTTCTGATACCAATGGTGATATATTGATTGCAGGCTATTATTATGGTAAAGAGATGGTATTGGACTCAATTCATATTACCAATACATTTAAATCTGGGGCACGGATATTTATCGCTAAGCTAAATGCAAATGGTGAAGCGGTTTGGGCTAAAAGTGCAGGGGGAGAGGATGATTGGAATAGATCCAATACAATTGCGGTGGATGCTTTGAATAACATATACTTATCAGGAGAGTTTAAAAGCAAGATTGCATATTTCGGTAATGATTCTTTAGTAAATAAAAGTACCTATACCTCTGATGTTTTCCTTGCAAAATTGTCCAATGCAACAACAGGTATTTCAAATCCTACCCCACCCCACCAAAACCATTCTGCAACCCTTTACCCTAACCCCACACGCCAAACCATCACTATAAATACACAGCAAATCATCCAAAAAACAGAGGTATTTAACCTTGCAGGGATGTTGGTTAGTTCCGCAACATTGCAGAATGAAATTAATGTAGAGGCACTACCAAAAGGTATGTATTTTATTAAAATATATACAGCGCAGGGGGTGCAGGCAGCTAAGTTTGTGCGGGAGTAAGGGGGGTAGGGGAGAGGCTATTACATCCATATTATTTTATTTTTTATAACTTCGCCCAAAATTTTCAAAATCAACTAAATAAACCATGTTAAAAAAATCAATTTACTTTTTTGTTATCAACCTAATTCTTTCATTAAGCTATTTAAACACCCAAGCGCAAAAGAGCAAATGGGAGTGGGTGAAAAGTGCCAGTTATAACATTATACCAACTGCTACTACTACTGATGGCAATGGAAATATTATTGCCGCTGGGGGGTACCGCAGCACCAAAGTGAAGTTTGATACTTTCCATGTAAGTAGCTATGGGCAGGAGAACATTTTTATAGTAAAATACAACGCCAATGGCAAAGTGAAATGGGCAAAAACAAATGAATATGGTGGTAGTGATAGAGACAATAAAGTATTAGCAGTAGCAACTGATGATTCTGGAAATGTATATGTTACCGGCTATTTTGGAAGCGCTTGGCTTAAGCTGGATACCTTCATCCGTAAAAAGAATTCGCCTACTGCCACTTGGGCAGATGTGTTTATTGCCAAATATGACTCTAACGGTAATGCACTTTGGGTGAATGTGATAAGGGAGGAAATGTATTGGTTACCGGAATATTTAGGAGTGATACCATTGCGTTTGATTCTCATAAACTCACTAACAGCGATATTGGTAAAGCTTACCCGGATATTTTTTTAGTGAAATATAATGGAAACGGCAAAGTGCTATGGGCTAAATGCGGAAACGGTGCTAAAAACGGCGATTACACAACAGGCGTAGCAATTGATAATTCTGGCAATAGTTTTATTACTGGTAATTTCAACAGTTTTACTATTAAATTTGATACTGCCACCCTAAAAAGAATGGGTTCTTATCCTGATATTTTTATTACAAAGTATGATTCAAACGGTGCATTGGTTTGGGCAAAAAACAAAGGACAAGTCTCAATGGAGGCGTATGCAAACTGCATCAGTTCAGATGCTGCGGGCAATATATTTATTGCAGGTGCTTATAAAGGTTCAGGAATAAAATTTGATACCCTTGGCCTTAAAGGAGGAAATTGGACTGACCAAGATGCCTATGCCGCTGGCTTTACTAATGATGGCAATGTTATTTGGCTCCAAGGTGCTGGAGGGCGGCTAGGCACTGAAGGTATAAACTCAATAAGCAATGGGCTTAATGGCAACGTGTATGTGGTAGGATATTTTAACGCAACTGCCTATTTTGGTAAAGATTCTTTCATTAGTTTCACTTCCAATTACGATATGTTTTTAGCCAAAATCAATTATGGTAATATCAGTGCGGTGCAAAATGCAGAGCCATTTAATTCAAAAGAAATAGCAACCCTTTACCCTAAACCTACCCACCAAACCATCACCATAAATACACAGCAAATCATCCAAAAAACAGAGGT
>JAPLCZ010000317.1 GCA_026391915.1 Bacteroidota bacterium
TGAAAAGGAATTTATTAAAATCCCAATCAGCAAAACGGAATACTTAAATGCATGGATTATCAAACCACCTAAAATGAGTAAAACGCAAAAGTATCCGGTGCTGTTTACTATTTATAGCGGTCCTGGTTCGCAAACAGTAACTAATAGTTGGGGGGGTGGTATGGAGATGTGGTATAATTATCTTGCACAGCATGATATTATTGTAGTTTCTGTAGATAACAGAGGTACTGGTGGCAGGGGTGAGGACTGGCAAAAATGCACCTATAAAAAATTGGGAGATATAGAAAGTGATGACCAAATAACAGCGGCAAAATGGCTTGCTACCCAAAGCTATGTAGATAGCACAAGAATAGGAATGTATGGCTGGAGTTTCGGCGGATATATGAGTAGCCTCTGCCTCATGAAAGGTTTTGAAACTTTTAAAACTGCTGTTGCAGTTGCCCCTGTAACAGATTGGAGTTTATATGATAATATTTATACTGAACGCTATATGCAGCGCCCAAAAGATAATCCTGAGGGGTATAAGATTACTTCGGTAATTCCTTATGCCAAAAATTTAAAAGGAAATTACCTACTTATCCACGGAACTTTTGATGATAATGTACACCCGCAGAACTCAATATTATTAATGGATGAATTGATTAAGGGCGGTAAAACTTTCAACTCAGAGTTTTATCCCAATAAGGCACATGGAATTTCGGGAGGCAACGCAAGGCTCCATGTTTATACCCGCATTACCGAATTTTTATTAGAGAAATTGTAAAGAAAGATGAAGGTATTATTTGTTTGTTTGGGCAACATTTGCCGCAGCCCTTTGGCAAAGGCGGTGTTTCAGGATTTAGTGGATAGGAACGGACTTACAAGCCATATAGAAGTAGATTCATGCGGGCTGCATAATTTCCATGAAGGGGATACTGCAGATAAGCGCAGCATCAATACAGCCCTCAACCATGGATTAAAATTATCCCACGTGGCAAGGAAAATAAAGCCACAGGAGTACCACAGATACAACTACATTATTGGGATGGATGACGCCAATATTAAAGCCTTAAAAGAGCTATTACCTCCAACCACTAAATCAAAATTATTTAAGATGAGATATTGGGATACCACTGCCCCCAATGCCGATGTGCCTGACCCCTACTATGGCGGTATGGAGGGTTTTGAAGAAGTTTATAAAATGGTAAGTAGAAGTTGTCAGGGTCTGTTGGAGGAGGTAAAAGGAAATTTACACCTCTAAAATCAGTCCTATTATTTCTTTTTATAGAAGCTATACTTAAAGGTATATTTCAGCCGTGGAGTGTTTGCTGGGTAGTAATAAACTTGCTCTTTTACATCACCTTTTTTATCATATTTAAAAGTGAATCTATCCATTGCTTCGCCATTGCGGTCTATGGTTACTTCTTCTATCATATTATTATCAATATCATATTGATATGCCCACTTTGTGGAAATTGAAGAATCCTTAGCACTATATCTAACCACCTCGCTGCATCTTCCTTTTTCATCATAATTATAGGCAACACGGTAAGCCATTTTCCCATCAGTATAAAACATCCTATCTTCAGTTAATTTACCTTCTTCATTATAACTAAATACATCACGGCTACTTAGTTTTACCGCAAGGTCAAAAACGCCCTCTTCCATAGGTTTTCCGGCATCATCATACTTCAACACATTTTTATATTCAACTCTACCAAAAACATCAAAGTGGGTTTTTTCTACAGGGTTGCCAGCAGCATCATATCTATAACTCACTTTGTAATAGGTTTGTTCATAGGGGTCAAAGGTTAATTCTGCTGTAAGATTTCCAGCATCGTTGTAATTAAACTTAGTTTGGTAGGGGCTTCTGCCAGGGCTATATTCGTTTTTGGCGGTTACTCTGCCATCGCGGTCAAAGTGTTTGTAGTAATATTTATGTGATGGAGTTCTCTTTAGTTCTGAATAATTGTATTCATAAACTGTCATGGCTTTAATACCATTTTTTACAATTTTCATGGAGTCGGGTTCTCTACATACTGACTGGGAATTTCCTTTATTCGCCATCATAAATGATAGCATAAGGAACATAAGAATGTTGCGGATGGGGAGGAAGATGCTGTTTGTACTCATGGGAGTATTATTTAATTTGCAGTGCAGCTTTGGTCTTCCGAAACCCTAAAAGGTTTAATCAAAGGTACTGCAAAAAAAACCGTTTGATTCTGATGAATTCTATTTTTATATCCTCTTTGTAAGAATAAAGTTTATGGCTGCCTAATTTTGCGCAATGCAAAGTCCCACTAATAATCAAAATCAAGGATTAGTTGACAAACTAAAAAGTCGTTGGAATGTTAAAAACACCTATCAGGTAATTTTGATTCTGTTGGTGTTTATCTGTACTGGCACCACGGTTATGCTAATTAAAAAACCTCTATTTGCAACCGCTTTTCCTGATGGTGATATCCCCTCTTGGGCTAAGATTATTTACTGGGTTGTAATACTGCCTGTGTATAATTTCCTGTTACTTTGCTATGGGTTTATTTTTGGGCAGTTCAGGTTTTTTCTGGAGTTTGAAAAGAAGTTTTTCAAGCGCATTTTTTCCAGAGGAAAGGCAGAGGCAAATTCTAAATCTTAGAATTTGTTACTTAGGGAATATCCTCCCCAAGTGCAAAGTAAACCTATAATTACACTTATACTAACATAGGCGATTGCAGCAGAAACTTTTCCATCTTTCATTAAAGTTAAAGCCTCAAAACTAAAAGCAGAGAAAGTAGTGAATCCCCCGCAAATGCCTGTGGTAAGGAAGAGTTTCCAATCATCACCAAAGCTGGATTTATAGATATATAATCCCATCAATACACCAATAATAAAACAGCCTAAAAGGTTTACCGCCAAGGTGGCGTAAGGAAAGCTGGATGGAAATAATTTGGTAATAAAATTCCCCAAAACAAACCTTGCTACAGAGCCCACCATGCCACCAAGCCCAACGAGAAGGGTAAGTTTTAGCATAGCAGTTTATTCATCCTTCTTTTTGCCATCACCCTCTTTGCATTGCTCTAAAAGCATATCATTGCGGGTTTCTCCCCAGTGTGGTGCAATCACCGTTTCTGCATGAAATGCATCAAACTTTTTCTCTGCAATTTCCAGTTGAGGCAATGCTTTATCCTTGCCGCCACCAAACATTTTTGGGGTGTAATAAAGTCCTGTACCCATGAGTAAATAAGGGCGGGGATTGGTAGAGTCCAACTCCATTGCGCGCTTAGTAACATCATTGCTCATGGTGCCGAATTTTCTGCCACGGCTCATGGGGTTCACCATTATGCGTGCAGAGTAAATCATGGCTTTTATACAATAGATTTCTGAGTTATTGGGTTTGATGGAATCCGCTTTATCAATCTGCATTTGAGCCACATCCATCACCTCATCAATTTGCTTTTTATTAGGGTTCATGTAGGATGCCATTACATTGCAATAAGCGGCGTAATACCATGGCAGCCATTCTGTTTTCTCAATTTGTGCTATGCGCAAAAACTTATTGGATAACATCTGGAAACTACCCATGCTACTGGCAGTGTCCGATGCTTTTACAGACTCCAACATAGCAGCTTGGTATTTATCTCCCCCTGCAAAACTTAGGTTAATAGCAAGGATGGAAACGCTGATAAAAATAAAAATTCTTTTCATGGTTTGGGTTTGTTTTATGGAGGCAAAATTAAGAGTTATTTAATATTTAATCCCTCATAAAACCCATACATCACCACCCCTGCTGCCACAGAGATATTTAAGGAGTGCTTAGTCCCAGACTGCGGAATTTCTATGCAGCCATCCATTTGGGTAAGAAGTTCTTCGGAGATGCCATCCACCTCATTGCCAAAAAAGAGAGCATATTGCGTGTCTTTTTGTATCTCAAAATTATTGAACAAAATAGCGCCATGAGTTTGTTCAATACCCAAGCAAGTGTAGCCTTGCAGTTTTAGGTTTTGGGCAAGAGTAATAGCATCATTTTCATACGCCCAATCCACGCTTTCTGTTGCGCCTAAGGCAGTTTTGGTAATCTCACGGTGAGGTGGAGTTGGGGTAATACCACATAAATAAATTTTAGAAATTAAAAATGCATCCGCAGTTCGGAAAACCGAACCCACATTATTCATACTGCGCACATTTTCTAAAACTACCACCAAAGGCAGCTTAGCTGTTTGGCGAAATTCATCCAAAGTTTTGCGGTGCATTTCTGCGGCGGTGAGTTTTTTCATTGGTGGGCGGCGAGGTATCTTTGAAGCCGCTGCAAAAGTAGCCTTATAAGTATAAAAACCCATTAATGAGTAGTAGCAAAGACCCCGGCAAAGAGACGCCGCTGATGAAACAATATTATGGTGTAAAGGCGCAACATCCTGATGCCTTAGTGCTTTTTAGAGTGGGCGATTTTTATGAAACCTTTGGCGAAGATGCTATTAAAACTGCAGGGATTTTAGGCATTACTCTTACACGCCGCGCCAATGGTGTGGCGGCTTATATTGAGTTGGCGGGCTTCCCATACCATAGTTTGGATACCTACCTCCCACGCCTGATAACAGCAGGACAAAGGGTTGCTATTTGCGAACAATTAGAAGACCCCAAAACAGTAAAGACCATTGTAAAAAGAGGCGTTACTGAATTAGTTACTCCGGGCACTTCCCTCAATGAAAAAACACTGGAACATGATAAAAATAATTACCTCGCTGCCCTGCAATTTGGTAAGGATATTCATGGATTGGCGCTGCTTGATTTAAGCACGGGAGAGTTTTTTGTAACCGAAGGAAATCATCATTACATCAACAAAACATTGCAGAGTTTTAAGCCTGCAGAATTGCTGTATTCCAAAGCAAAGCAGGATGATTTGGAGAAACTTTTTAATGATAAATACTACTCATACCATCTTGATGATTGGATTTTTACCCGCGACTATGGCTATGATAAACTCAAAAATCATTTCAAAACACAAAACCTAAAGGGCTATGGAATTGAGGAGATGGATGCAGGGATTATTGCGGCGGGGGTAGTGATTCATTACCTCAATGAAAACAAACACCAAAGGCTGGCGCACATCAGCCGCATTAGCCGCATTGAGCCTGATAAATATGTGTGGCTTGATAAGTTTACCATCCGGAATTTGGAATTACTTTTCCCTGCGCAGGGGGAGGGTAAAGCGCTGTTTGATATCCTCCACCACACCCAAACTCCTATGGGCACGCGGATGCTAAAGCGGTGGATTGTGTTGCCTTTACGGGACATCAACCCTATACAGGAAAGGCTAAATCTTACCCAATATTTTTATCAAAATACTGCGTTAAGTGATGGCCTTAGGCAAGAGCTAAATCAAATAGGAGATTTGGAAAGATTAATTTCCAGAATCAGTTTGCAGCGCACCAATCCAAGAGAGGTAAAGCATTTGGGAAAGGTGCTTTCCATCACTAATAAAATTAAAGATGAGCTAGTAGCAACTAAAGATGAAACCCTCATCAAGTTCGCTGATTTGCTAAACCCCTGCCCCGCACTTGCCCATAAATTAGAAACAACTTTGGTGGATGACCCACCTGTGCAATTGATTAAAGGAAGTGCCATCCGCAAAGACATTTCTGCGGAATTGGATGAGTGGCGGGAGATAGCCTATTCAGGCAAAGATTATTTACTCAACATACAAAAAAGGGAGATTGAAAAAACAGGAATTACCTCCCTTAAAATAGGCTATACCACTGTTTTTGGGTATTACCTAGAGGTAACCCATGCCCATAAAGATAAAGTGCCGCAAGAGTGGATTCGCAAACAAACTTTGGTGAATGCAGAACGCTACATCACTGAAGAATTGAAGGGATATGAAGAGAAAATTCTGCAAGCAGAAGACAAAATTATTGCTTTAGAAAAAGCTCTTTTTGATGGCTTGGTGGAAGAGATAAATTCCTTCACCAACATCATACAAATGAATGCGGAAACCCTTGCAAGGCTGGATTGCCACCTCTCTTTTGCACATACTGCCCATGAAAATAAATACGCCAAGCCGGAGCTCAATAGCTCCCTTATCCTCAATATAAAAGATGGGCGGCACCCTGTTATTGAGAGGAGCCTGCCCATTGGAGAGGCATACGTGCCCAATGATATTTATCTGGATAACGACACCCTGCAAATGGTGATACTCACCGGGCCAAATATGAGTGGGAAGTCGGCCATTCTGCGCCAAACAGCACTCATAGTTCTCATGGCGCAGATGGGGAGTTTTGTGCCTGCCGCCAGCGCAAGTATTGGTTTGATTGATAAAATTTTTACCCGTGTGGGTGCATCGGATAACCTCTCTGTGGGCGAATCTACCTTTATGGTGGAGATGACGGAAGCCGCCAATATCCTCAATAATATTTCGCAACGCAGCCTTATTATTTTAGATGAAATTGGGCGAGGCACTAGCACTTATGACGGCATCAGCATAGCATGGGCAATTACCGAATACCTGCACAACCACGCAGCCCGCCCCAAAACTTTATTTGCCACGCATTACCACGAGCTCAATGAAATAGCCCATGAGGGGATGCGGATTGGCAACTTCCATGTAAGCGTAAAAGAGATTAATGATAAGGTGATTTTCCTGAGGAAATTAGTAGCTGGCGGCAGTGAACACAGCTTTGGGATACATGTAGCGCAGATGGCGGGCATACCCAATGAAATTGTACTAAGGGCTAATGACATCCTTGCAGAATTAGAAGAAGGCAGACAAAATATCAATGATAATAATAACGGGAAAACCAATCCTGAACAACCCGCCTTCCAGCTAAAAATGTTTGATTATGATGACCCCATTGCAACCCGCCTGAAAAAGGAATTGCAAGAAACTGATATCAACTCCATGACCCCCGTAGAAGCCCTGATGAAGCTGAACCAACTGAAGGGGATGCTGAAGAAGTAGGTATTTAAACCTCCAAGGTTTTTAAAACTTTGGAGGTTTAAGCTACCCCCACCAAATAACAAAGCCCCGCAATTGCGGGGCTTCTTCGTTTTTATCAAGTGCTGTAGGGGTTTCCCTCATTCTTAATCCCCCCCTACCCCATCACAATATCAATCGTATTCTCCTCACCCGCAATAATGGCGTTATCCATAGAGTCCACAGGGGGTATTGGCGGTTTTTCGCAATGTATATCCAATACATCAGGCATGCTATTGCCCTGAAATACTGCATTGCCATTGGCATCGGTAACATGCACCCCAAACATGGGCGCATTAAGTAGGGTAACATTTACATCTGCCTGCGGGTTGCCCAATGCATCCTCTATATGCACCGTAACAGTGGTAGTAGTGGGGGCTTCCGGCGCGGTGGTGCGGTATTGCGCAAGCTTGGCGGGGTTATCAATAAATACCTCCTCTGCACAAATGCGCAGCCTCACAATCATGCGGTAAAGTGTATTATTTACCATTATCCTGCCCTGTGTGGTTACGGGGCGGTTGGTTTTAGCCTCCTCTTGCAAGAGGTCTTTATCCTGTATGTTTTGGGCAATAATAGCCAGATTATCAATCTCCCCCTGCGTATATCCATCGCCCAATAGCGCTGCCTTCCAGGGGTTTTGGTTTGCCTTGGCATGGGCAAGCAAAAGCGCTTTAGCCATCAGCAATTGGTTGTTTCTGGCATCCTCCCAAAGGTTTTGCCCAAAAGATTTGCGGTTAATATCCCCTTCGGCATAAACCTGCTCCACATGGCTATCCAGCCTGCGCAGCGCCACCATACCCTGCTTTACACTGGCATTTACATCCTGCGTAAGCACCCTTATATCAATCAAACTGCTTTCATCAAGCGGGTAGGCAACGGCAGTATTATAGGCAGCTAATAACGCAGCCCGCCAAGGCGCATCAATATGCGGGTAAATGGCTGTAAATAAAGCAAGGTCATCACCCAAAATCCCATAGATGGTGTGGGCGCGGGTTTGCATAGCATTATCGCTATCTGTGTATATCCTAATGATGTTTTGCATAGCTTTTTTATTTTTCTTTATACAAAATTAAAGAGCCAATAAATACGGTGTATCTTT
>JAPLCZ010000194.1 GCA_026391915.1 Bacteroidota bacterium
ATTACAATTTATTTGTTGACATTTCATGTGTTGGAAAAATGTTTTATTTTTTTGATACCAGAACTAATCAATGCATATTAATCTCTAATAACCAATTTGTTATTTATCCTCAAGAGTCTAAATTAATTTTATTTTTTTTGAATAGCAAAATCTCAAATGCATCTAGACAAATAAAGAAGCGGGTTAAGTTGATTCAGCCAGAATTGGTTAAATATGCTAATTCAAATCCAGAGAAGATATATATTGAGCAGTTCAATATTTTTGAGCCTTGGGTTGCTGCGACCCCGGATATTATTAAAGTATCAAATGTGTTGAATAGAGATTACTTTTCTGATGATATGATAAAAAGGGCTATCAGTGTAATGAAGTCCTATCTTAAAAATGATGGGTATCTTGTGATTTCTGATAACAGAGAAATTGAAAAAGTCTCACTCTATCAATTAAAAGATAATAGATTTTTAAAATTAATTGAGATTAATTCGGGGACAGAGATTTCTAATTTAGTTTCATGATTTTCTGCGCTATTATAAGAAAACAAATTTTATTCTATTTAATTTCGTAGTCAATTAAAAAAAAATTATACAGGTTAAGTTCAATTACACTATTTATTAGTTCAATGAAAATACTTTTTTTAGGAGATACATATCATCCCAATGCAATTGCATGGATTCGAGGTATGCAAAAATTTGGAGATTGCATAATCACTGAATATCCTGCTTTGGAGAAAGGACTAGACCAGCCAAAATACAAACGGATTTACAGATGGTTTGTTGCTATTTTTAAAGTTCGTAAGCTTGTAAAAAAGGAACAGTTTGATTTAGTTCTTGGGTATAGATTAACAAGTTACGGAGTTTTGGCAGTTTTGTCTGGGCATCAATGTGTTATTATTACTGCACAAGGGGGCACAGCTGATGCTTGGCCGCTTAATCAGTTTCTAACACCTATCAAGAAATTACTTGCTAGATTTGCAATTAGCAGAGCTGATTTGGTTCATGCATGGGGTTTAAGCATGTCTAAAAGTATTATTCAATTAGGCTGTAAGCCAGAGAAATTGTTTATCAAGCCAAGGGGTATTGATTTAGACTTTTTTATATATCCAGAAAATCAGAAGTTTTCGAATGATAAATTAAATATTGTTTGTACTAGAAGTTTGAGGTTATTATATAACCATAGACTTATTATTGAAGCTTTAAAAAAAGTAAGGGATAAGGGTATTGTGTTCAGTTTTACAATAGTTGGAGACGGATTAGAAAGAAAAAGTCTTGAAGAATTTGTGATTCAAAATGATCTTCAGAATAATGTACACTTTGTTGGTAGAATTGGAAATGATTATATTGTTAACTATCTTAGAAATGCAGATATTTATATTTCCTTACCTATAAGTGAAGGCGTATCTGCTTCTCTATTAGAGGCAATGGCATGTGGATGTTATCCAATAGTAAGTGATTTGCCTTCCAATAGAGACTGGATAAATGGAAATGGTAAATTGGTAAGTCTTGATAACTCCGAAGAAATTATGGAAGCAATACTTGATACCTACTATAACAAAAATAACATAAATAATATTTTATTGAGAAATAGGAGGATGGTTGAAGATGTAGCCTCTCAAGAAAAAAATATTAAATTAATTATTGATAAGTATAAAGAAATAACGAAAACTAAAAGTGAGAAATCTAAATAAAATACTACCTTAATTCTCTTTTAAAATTACATGATTCGCAATCATCAAGTTTTAAGCTTTTTAAAAAGAATTTGTATTTATGGATTTATATTATGATTAATAAATTATATTTCGGAGTTTCGTATAAAATTTCCGTTGCTCAGAAAATGCTAATTGCTCAATCTTCAATCCTATGGTGATATGAATATTTACCTCCTTGGTATTCACGTTATATTTGGGGTTCTATCAACAGTTTTTCCTGTATTTTCCACGTTGTGGATTGCTGCCTTTTTTGCTTATACTATCTTTCGACTTCAAAAATACAGCAATAGTGATGGATGGGCTCATAAGGCAAGTGCGTATATAGTTGGTGTTGAAGTGCTCTTAAGAGCCTCCTCTGCATCACTACCTTATGAGTTTGGAAAATATTGTGTTTCCCTGTTTCTTGTATTAGGATTGGTAGTGGAAAAGCAGAGAAAAAACAAGCTAAATCTTATATTTTATTTGTACATGGGACTCTTAATCCCATCAATTCTGATGTTAGATTCAATGGATTTTACTATTTTAAGAAAAATGGTGTCATACAATTTATCAGGTCCACTATGCCTTTCTATTTCAGGTTTATATATGTATCATAGAGTTTTTAGGAAAATAGATTTTATAGAGTTGATTTATTTTTTTATTCTTACTTTAGTTTCGCATATTGCCTTTAACTCAATTAAAACCCCAAAGCTTAGTGAGATAACTTTTAACTTATCTGCAAATGTAGATACGAGTGGGGGATTTGGTCCGAACCAAGTTGCCACGGTATTTGGTTTTGGATTTGGGCTAATTGGACTTTTTTGGATTTTAAAAGTTAAGTTAACAAAGTTTAAAATCTTAGACCAATTAATAGGTTTCTTTTTTTTAGGATTTGCAATTTTTACCTTTTCCAGAGGCGGAGTATTAGTCCCACTAATAGGTCTACTATTTTGTCTTATAATTCAATCTTTTGGGACTAAAAATTTCTCTCAACTGTTTAGTACCTTAAGGACATTTTTTTTAATAATAGTTTCCGGATTAGTGATATATTTTATAGTTAATAATATCACACATGATTATCTATCTAGGAGGTATGAGAAAACCTTTAATAAAAGAGCACAGAAAAGCACATTTAATGAGGAAACAGGTGTTAATATAGATTTGTCAGGTAGAGAGGATATTTTTTTAGATGAATTAGTAATTTTCTATAGAAACCCAATTCTTGGTATTGGTCCAGGAGCCTCTAGAGGGTATAAAATTGATGTAAACAGGTATGCGTTTACCGCCCATACAGAGTTGAGTAGGTTATTGGCGGAACATGGTTTCTATGGTCTAATTGATTTAATAATACTCCTAGTTTTACCTTTTAGGAAATATAGGACTGAAGTATATTTAGATAGCAAAATGATTATAGTCTTCTTTGTGGTAATGGCGATAGGTACAATGTTGCATTCTGCAATGCGGTTAAGTTTACCAGGGTTTACGTATGGATTAATTTTTATAGATTACCAGTATTTCCAGAACCCTCTTATCAAATCAAGTGAATAGTATCAAAAATGGGATTCTACAGAATATTATTGTTTCAGATTATTTAGGCTAAAAATAAACGGATTTTGAAAACAAAAACACATCTATCTTTTTATAAATGGAAGTTAATTTATCAATAATGAAAATAACAATTATTGCAGGGGCAAGACCAAATTTTATGAAAATTGCCCCAATCATTCATGCTATTAGGAAACTTGACCCCAATAGTGAAAAAATAAACTATAGGTTGGTTCATACTGGTCAACATTATGATAGTAAACTCAGTGATTCTTTTTTTAAAGATTTGGATATACCAGTGCCAGATGCTAATCTTGAAGTTGGCTCTGCAAGCCATGCACTGCAAACGGCAAATATCATGATTAGGTTTGAGAAAGAACTTATTGAAAATCCTACTGATTTGGTTTTAGTGGTAGGGGATGTAAACTCAACAATGGCAGCTACATTGGTAGCAAAAAAAATGGATACAAAAGTTGCACATGTAGAGGCAGGGCTTCGCAGTTTTGATATGGAGATGCCAGAAGAAATCAATAGATTAGTTACTGATATTCTTGCAGATTATTTCTTTACAACAAGCATGGAAGCTGAAATAAATTTGAAGTCTATTGGAATCCCATCAAGCAAGATTTTTTTTGTTGGCAATACCATGATTGACTCCCTTATTGGCAATTTAGGAAAGTTAGAAAAGCCTCATATTTATTCTTCAGAGAATCTTGATAAAGGCAATTTTATTTTAATGACATTGCATCGCCCATCCAATGTAGATGATATTGATAAGCTATCAGAGTTGATGACTTTTATTAGTGAATTGGCTTCAAATTATAAGATAATTTTCCCAGTACATCCTCGTACTCAAGTCCGGTTACAACAGCTTTCTTTATTGCCTGATAATGTAATTTTAATTGAGTCTCTCAGATTATTGAAATTTTAATGAGCTTAGCATAAATGACAATCTTATATTTCTATCAATACTTCTCTACACCAAATGGCTCCTTTGGTACACGAGTTTTTGAATTCTCTAAACGCTGGGCTAAGAAGGGGGATAAAATAATTGTTGTAACAAGCATTTATGATAAATCGGATTTAAAAGCCTCTGGAATCTCATCAAAATTAAATTACGAAGGAGTGGAGGTACGAGTCTTAAATATTGTTATCTCTAATAAATACTCTTTTCTATACAGAATATGGACTTTTTTTGCCTATGCGATACTTTCATCCTATTATGCTTTAGTAATTAAATGTGATGTAATTATTGCGTCATCTGGTCCTATTACAGTTGGCATTCCTGGATTGGTTGGGCGATATTTAAGAGGAAGGAAACTTATTTTTGAGGTAAGAGATTTATGGCCTGAAGGAGCTGTTCAAATGGGAATACTCAATAATAAATCTTTGCAAAAATTGGCTTATGCTTTTGAGAAATGGTGTTATACAGCGGCTAGAAAAGTTGTTACCCTTTCTCCTGGAATGCAAAATGAAATCAT
>JAPLCZ010000209.1 GCA_026391915.1 Bacteroidota bacterium
TCCACTTTGGGTTCTTTGATGTTTTTGCTGTCATAATATCCATCAATATTGCAAGTGGCATCCATCAAACTTAGGGCGGCATCTTTAAAAGTAATACGTTTATCAGCAAGAGTAATTTGCCCTCTCAGATTCTTGAAATCAAACTTTTCATATTTCACCTCACCCAATTTTGCTTTAAGGGTAAAGTCAATATCACCCGGCAATTCCACCGCAGAGGGTTTAGCATTTGGGTCTTCATGGCTGGCTTCTTTGGCAGTAGATTTTGATAAAAACTGATTGCAATCTATCAGCTTTGCGGTAAGGTTCAACTCACCTTTTAGGGTTTGCCCTTTCTTAAAGAAATATCCAAGAAGATTGTTGAGGTAACCATCCATCTGCATATCGCTATTGCCTATGGTCATGCTTAGGTCATTCAGTTTTACATTCTTTGGATTGAAGTCCATTGACGTATGGCTGATGTGCATTTTTTGTGGTAAGGATGCAGAAGTATATCCCAAATTCTCACAGGTGATATTCCCACTAAAATTGAATTTATCATATTCCTTTTTCTCAATGCTGGAGAGATTTCCCTTCATCAAGATATCAGATTTTAAAATCCCTGAGATGGAAGTTCCGGCATCTAGCTTTACCATATTTTTAATATTATCAAGGATGATTTTTCCTTTAATAGCGCCATCAAGATAAGGGTCAGTAGTTGGGGTTTTAATCAGCATCCTAATATCAAAGGGGTCATCACCCATAGCAAAATGCAGCTTGCTGATATTGATAACAGCATTATTGAAATCTCCACCCGGGCTTTGCGCCGTCATATTTACAAAAACATCTTTTACAGGCGTGGGCAAATCAGGGTAGCTGAACATCCCATTATCCACATTCAGCAACACATTAAATCCTGGGAAAGATTTATCATTATAAGTTCCTTTTATATCCCCCTTCATCGCCATGCTGCCGCTGGCTTTAATCTTAGAAAAATCCTTTTTATACACCGCAGGTATCAGAGAAAGTATGCTCTTAAAATCCGTTTGAGGGGATTTAAAGTTCATATCCATATTGATGTCGTCATCCGGCATGGCCACCCATCCGCCAAAAGTTATGAGCAAATCATTGAGGTGAAGTTCGTTTTCTTTGAGGGTGTATTTTGAAATCTGGTCAATATTAATGGCTGCTTTTAGCTGTGTTTTGGTGTTGTATAAATATGGGATTTTATCATAAATCATGGTGATGGCATCCGCGGTAGTTTCGGTATTTAGGTCCAGATTATCAGCAGTAAAATCGCCATTCCCGCTATGGTTTAGGTTCACCATTTTGGCATAGAAAGTATGGGTGGCATCATCAAAAACTACATAGCCATTATTGATTTCGTAATGCTGCAAACCCATTTTAAAATTGCTTCCGGTATCCTTACCCTGTGCTTTTATATCCTCATTGGATGGGAAAGCAATACTCCAATTGGCAGTGCCATCTATCAACTTTTTCATGAAAATACGGGGATGATTTAGCACCAGCGTTTTTATTTTTATTTTGTCGCCTTTAATAATGCTCATCACATCCATTGTGCTTTTGAATTCTACAATAGAGATGAGGGTATCACCCGCAAAAGGTTTGTTATTAACCAGGGTAATATTATTGATGGTAATGTTGAGGTCGGGGAAAGTTTTTAGAATCCCAATGCTGATATCATTACTGAAATTAAGCTTTGCATTAATGCGGCGGTTGGCTTCCGATTTAGCGAACTCAATGATTTTTGTTTTGTAAATAATAGGTAGCAATATGGCTGCACCCAATACCAGCACAATCAGGATTAGTAATCCTAACAGCGTTCTTTTAATAATTTTTCCCATGATAATTTTAATGATTTTTTAGGGGCAAAGTTAGGACTTAAGATTTACCACAAAGTACACTAAGGTTATACACAGAGGGCGCAAAGATTCTCTATGCTCTTTGTGGTTGTTTACTTTGAGTTCTCTGTGGTTAGAGTTACACTATAACTGTTGGAAAGATTGAAAATATTGTCACCCTGAGCTTGCCGAAGGGCGGAATAACATGGTTCGGCAAGCTCACCATGACAGCTATTGCCAATACAAAATTTTCTTTCCAAGACCTATGGAGTTAAACCTCCTCCTGCCAAAGTTTTGGCACCTCGGCAAAATACTCCTGCATAAATCTTTTGGTTCTTTTTCTTGCTTTTATGGGGATGTCAATCAAATACAAAAAGCAATAAATAAAAAAGGTGAGTACAAAGAATACAAAATAAAAAAAGCGACTTTTCATGTTGGTTGTAGTTTAAGTTTAGTGATAAGTTATTTTGGCAATAACGCGGGAAATCACTTTATATTGTATATGACGTAAGAAGTGAGGGAAGGGTTGGCAGGGGGGGGAATAGTAGAGCCCTAATAATTTAAATACTAGGGCTCTACTTTTTTGAAAATATCATGCTTTCTCTTTTTACTCTATCTTCACCACTTTATAATTCACGCATTTATTATCCATTAGTAGGTGGATAAAATAGATGCCTTTTTGTAGTTGGTATTGTGCCATGGGGAGGTGGAGGTTGTATTGCCCTTTGGGTTGTAGATGTTGCGGTAGGAGGGTAGTGATGTATTTGCCGTTGGCATCAAAAAGCTGTATTTGTATGTTGGTGGGGTTGGGAAGTTGGTAGGTGATATTGAAGGTATTTATAAAAGGATTGGGTGAAAAACTGAGTTTAAAATCAGTAGGGTTTTTAATGGGATTAATGTCCGTAATAATTAAATTTAGGGTGTCCGCAGAGGAGCTACTACAACCCATGGCATCAGTAACATTTAAGGTTGAAATGTATAAATTATTAGCACTATAAATATGAATAGGGTGTTTGGCAATGGTATCAGAATTTCCATCACCAAATGCCCAGTTATAGGTGAGGCTGCTGCTGCTATCCAATGGCATAAAACGAACTTTTCTGGCGGCGGTATCTAGTATTTTGAAACTGAATATGGCATTGGGCAGGGGGTTTATTTTTATTTTAAGAATAGCAGAATCGGTATTGCAGGTGGTGGTGGTTTTTAGCCTAATATTATATATCCCCGCCACTGAAAATGCATGGCTTGGGCTTTGGGAGGTGGAGGTATTGGAGGTACTTGCAGGGTCACCAAAATTCCAAATCCAATTAGTGATTTGGGTGGTATTGGTATCAGTAAACGAAATTGGTTGCCCCACGCAAAGCGGCGAAGCACCGATTTTAAATCCTGCTTTTGATTTCCCTTTGATGGTGATGGAAGCTGAAAAGGTGTCATTGGCGTGGTTGGCATCTGTGGTGAGGGCGGTATAGGCTCTTTGGTTTTTAGTGCCCGCGGGGTAGGTATTTATGCGTGTGGCAAAGGTGATGGTATCAGTGCCGGATACCGCTAAGGTATTGCTATAGGTGGCGGAAAGGGGAGTGCCTCCATCCATAGAAAAATAAACTGTAAAACCTGTTTGGGCGGCGTTGCCATTGTTGGTTATAATTATTTTTACTACAGCATTGCTATCTGCACAGCTATTATTGGCGGGGGAAAGGATGGAAGAAACTCCAATATCATTTGTATATACGGCAGCGAACTCATGCGCACCAAAATCTGGTGCGCTGCTATTTCTGTTTTTGCCATCAAAATCATCTTTAATTGTATAAAGGGGGATTCCTTTTTTGGATACAGCATTCTTCAAATGTAAATCGGACAAGCTAACAAAAGTTGGGTCGTTTACAACAGAATTGGTATCCCACCCACTTGCGGTTTGCCATGTTTTCAAGGTTTTATAGGCAGTGCTGTTAATGTAACCTAAATTGGTCCCGGTTGTATATAATTCGTTATAATCCGAAGCCAATAAACCATAATTTTTATAGGCAACATAAAGGGCATAGCCACCACCACGGTTATCCAGAATATTATTATAAACCATTACGTGAGGAGTGGTGATGTAACTTTCAATTTCCAGCGCATATCCGGTGCTGCCTGTAGTTGAATTCATAAGAACGGTATTGTAATAAATATTTACATAGCCATATCCATAGTAGTTGTAAATGCCTATAGATCCGCTGCCTTTCATCATAATCATATTATTAGCAATAAAAGTAGAATCAAATCCGGAGGTTGACATGTTTTTAGAAGTGCC
>JAPLCZ010000271.1 GCA_026391915.1 Bacteroidota bacterium
AACTTTGGTTTGCAGCCAAGGTTACTTCAATGTTTTTAGTGATGGTGCTGTCTGTTTTTACTTCTTTTTTGCAAGCGGTAAAAAGGGTTGCAATTGAGATTGCGGCGGCGAGAATTGAAATTTTTGCTTTCATTGTTTTAAAATTTTGTTTTTGTTTAATTTGTTTATTTAATCACCATTACGGAGGAGGTTGTGGAAGGGTGGGGTGATATAGGAGAAGTTCTATCTTTGCCCCTTAAACATAACAAACAAAACAATGAGAAAAGCAACACAACTATTCGTAGTAATTTTTACCTTATTAGTAAGCCTAAACCTAAAAGCAGGTGACGACAAAGAAATCAAACTCCCCGAATTTAAAGGGGATGTGGTGGTGGTGAAGATATATCAGGGTCAAACAGGTGGTTTTTCAAATGCTTTCAATCTTTCATTAACTGACGGGATTGTAGAACCAACTAGCTTTGAACTTAAGAAGTTTGGATTGGAGAATGAAATTGAGAATGCTAAAAAGACTGCAATAGTAATAAGTCAACTTAAAAAGCAAGGATATAAACTTACCACTTCCAACTGTGGAAGTCCTGGTGCATCTTTAATTTTAATAACCACCTATATCTTCCAGAAAGATTAAAAGAGATTAAACCCAGAACTTTTAAAAAGGCTTGCAAAGATGTGAGCCTTTTGTGTTTAGGAAAAACAATAACCTCGTTGTCATTCTGTAAGAATCCCCTTCGCATAAGAACAGCAGTGCCATTAATAGGGAAGATTCTTACAGAATGACGGCAAGTTAGATGCAATTTAAAAAGCAAACTCCCTCACCACCCCCTGCCACAATTTCCTCCCCTCTGACAAAATGCCATTACATAAAAAGGACTCATAAAAAACTGTTGTTAGCCTAAGAATAAGCTTACCAAACGTAAGCTTTCTTATTCATCAGCAATGCCTCACCTACAATGGTATCAGCATTAGTTTCTGTATCCACCACTTTGGTGTCATACAATACGCGGTTTTTATCTGCAAAGATTTCTTTAACAGTAATCACAGCCTCATATGGGTGGTCCGTAAACATAGGTTTTAAGAACCGCATCTCTTGTTTCATATATACGTGCCCATCAGCATGGAGCAGTGTTCCAAAAATCTTGGTGAACACACTGCCACCTAAATACCCGTGGATAATTCTTCTGCCAAATATGCTTTTTGCAGCATAGTCGGCATCAATATGTAATGGGTTGGTATCACCACTTACTTGCGCATATAAATCTACTTGCTCTTGTGTGTAAGAAAATTTGTGCCTGAACTCGTCGCCTACTTTTATCATTTAATTAATGGTTTGTTAATAGCGGGCAAAGGTAGGCAACTGCAACTTTGTCATGAAAATTATTGCGGTATGATTGTTACAAAAGCCGCAAGAAAAAAAATAATTGGAGATATATTTCTCCAGACCAAAAATTGACATACCTTTGCGGCAAGAAAGCAAGAGGGTGCGAAAAAACGTAACTAATTGAAAAACAAACAATAAAAATGGAAACTAAAAACTTTTTTGAATCATTTACCGAAGCTCAGAAGCAAGCGGTAGAAACTTTTGCCTCTGTAAATGAGCAAATGAAGAAGAATATCTTTAATGGTAAGTCCGAAGATTTAACTTCTGACTACTTTAAAAAATGGTATGATTCTCAAATGGATTTCTTCAATAAAGCAAACGCTAACACTGCAACATCAGTAGGCGCTAACACCAACCCAATGGAAGCATATACCAATTGGATGACTAACCAAATGAACACAATGAAAAGCTCTATGGGTAATTTCCCAAACATGAACAATGTGCCTGAAGAAGCTAAAAAAGCTTTAGAAAACATGACTGAAATGTATAACAACTGGATGACTACTGTTAATAACACCATGAGTGAAGTTGGCAAAAACATCAATAACAATACTGCTGCTGATGCTTTGAAAAACATGTACAACAATTCTGAAATGTATATGAAGGCATTCCAATTCTGGAGCCCAATGATGAAAGGGATGCAAGACAAAACTTTTACAGTTGAGAGCTTCAAACAAATGTTTAACCCTGAGCAATTCAAAGGAATGTTGGATAAAATCTTCAACCTTTCTCCTGATTTCATGAAAGGTGGTTTTGATAATAGCACTGCTTCTTATACAGAAAACATGAACAAATGGGCTGAAATGGGCAAAGCTTCTTTCAATGACATGAAGAATAACTTCGCTGGCAGCATGCCTAACTTTAGTGATATGCTTGGCAACGGAAATAGCCAATTCAATTCTTTCTATAACGAGATGTACAAATCAGCTTCTCCATTCTTAAGGATTGCACCAGCAAAAACACAAGAACAAGCTGAAGCCATCAATAACTTTTTCACTGAGTATGTAAACTATATGTTTAAGGATACACAAATGAAATACAACATGTATGGAATAGGCAATAAAGCTATTGAAGAAGTAGCAAACACCATTGCAGAGAAAGTAAAAAAAGGTGAATCTTTTGATAGCTTCACCGATGTATATAAATTGTTCTTAAACACTATTGATGCTCATTATGTAAATTACTTTGAAACTGAAGAGTATTCTAAACTTCAGGCAGAAGTAACTTCAATGGGTTTCCGTTTAAAGAAACAAGTAAACAACCAAATGGAATCAGCTTTAAGCAATCTGCCATTGGTTAACCGTACAGAAATGGATGAGCTTTACAAAACCATCCAGGATTTGAAAAAGAAGGTAAATACTTTGGAGAAAGAATTGGCTAAAAAAGCTGAAACCAAAACTGAAGTGAAAGCTGAAACCAAATCAGCACCAGTAGCAGAAGTAAAAACAGCACCTAAAGCAGAAGCTGCTAAAGCAACTGTTAAAACTGCCACTGCTAAAAAAACAACCCGTAAGTAAATTTTTGTGTTAGTAAATAATTTGTTACTAAAGTCCCGTTAAGCCTTAGCGGGACTTTTGTTTTTTCTTAACCATTAAAATAATATACAATGAACGCTACAATAAACCCAACAGCACTCACCGAAGAGATGCAAAAGATTAGTGAAAAATTAGTAAAAGGTTATGAGATTTTGGATAGAGTTGCCGAAGTAGAAATTGGCACTACCCCAAAAGACCTTGTATGGCAAAATGATTTGGTAAAACTTTACCATTACAGAAGGGATACTCCTGCTACCTGCAAGATTCCTGTGTTAGTTTCTTTTGCAATAATGAACAGGCACGATGTGCTTGATTTGCAACCTGACCGCAGCCTGATGAAAAAACTTTTGGATGAAGGTTTGGATGTTTACATCATGGATTGGGGATACCCACAACAACAACATAAATACCTAACCATGGAAGATTATATCCTTGGTTTTATGAATGATGCTGTTGACTTTGTGCGCACCGAAAACAAAGTAGATAAAATCCATAAAATGGGAATTTGCCAGGCAGGTACCTTCAGTGTTATCTATGCTTCTTTGTTCCCAGAAAAACTACAATCATTAACTACTTATGTTGCACCGTTTGATTTCTCTGGCAATGAGTGTATGCTTTACCGCTGGACTAAGGATTTGGATGTGGATGCAATGGTGGATAGCCTTGGAATTATC
>JAPLCZ010000023.1 GCA_026391915.1 Bacteroidota bacterium
AAAATCCTTTTCGCAAAGTTGGGCACCTATTACTTCTGGTACTAAAGCGCGCCTGAATGCCATCAATTTTCCTACACAAAAAGTGGGATATATTGCAGGGCAAAGCGGTACTATTCTCAAAACTACTGATAACGGAAATACATGGTCTGCCTTAACCACTCAACCTGCCATCAGAAATTATAACACCATCTATTTTTTAAATAAAGATACTGGATGGGTAGGTTGTGATTCAGGATATATTTATGCTACCAAAGATGGTGGAGCTAATTGGAGCCAATTAACATCCGGCGTATCCACAGGGATATCATGCATAAATATGTTACCCAACGGTAGCGGCTATGCAAGTGGTGCATTTTCAGTAGTATTACGCACAAATGATTTTGGAAAAACATGGAAAACTCAAAAAGCAGTCTCAGTAAATTTTACATCAAATTTTATGTTTGATTCTGCTGACGTCTGGCTTACTGGAACAGCCCTCAGCAGTAAGCCGGGCACTTTGGCGCATAGTACTGATGCTGGTAAAACATGGACTTCTCAAACCACAACCAATGGGATTACTCAATCTAACTTTTATGATGTTCAATTTATCACTGCCAAAAAGGGGTGGCTGGTAGGTGCTAAGGGAATGATTCGCCATACCACAGATGCAGGTGCAACTACATGGAGTACCCAAAATAGTGGTACTACCAATGACCTTGGTAACATCAGAATGTTGGATGCAAAAACCGGATGGATTTGCGGAAAAGGAGGAAGCATTCTTTCTACCAAAGATGGCGCAAATTGGTCAGCGGAAAATAGTGGTGTTTCATCCATCTTATGGGGTATATATTTTACGGATTCATTGCAGGGTTACGCTATAGGTGACTCAGGAGTAATCCTGAAATACACACAGTTTGTTTATAAAAAACCATTGCAACTATTATCTCCAAACGGAGGCGAAGTATGGAAAGTAAAAAACATTAACAGCATTATTTGGGCTACAAAATCAGTTAGTAATATAAAGATAGATTATTCCATTGATGGCGGCATCAATTGGAGTTCGGTAGCCAAAAATGTGAATGCATCTTCGGGGAGTTATGCATGGTCAATCCCTAATACTTTATCCAGAAAATGTCTTATAAAAATAACTGATGTCTCTAACAGTAGCAATGCTGATACATCAGATGCGGTGTTCACAATTCTCAACCAACCCACGGGGATTGACTACTCTGTTTTGCTAACCGCCGCAATACAAAAATCTCCTGCAAAAATTACCCTTAATTGGGTGAGTGACCCCAATGCCGATGAGTATTCAGTCTATAAAAAATTACCTGCAGATACCGTATGGACTTTTATGAATAAGCTCAGTGGCACCACCAATACATGGGCAGATAATAGTGTTTCTGTGGGAAATTTGTATGAATATCAGGTAGCCAAAAAAACGCCGATTCTTAGTGCATACGGTTATATTTCTTCAGGGATTGAAATTGCAGAAACGGATTACAGAGGTATTATGCTTTTGATTGTAGATAGCAATTATGATGGATACCTCAGCAAAGAATTATCACAATATGAAAACGATTTAATTGGAGAAGGATGGCAGGTAGTACGCAAAATTTTTAACCCAGCAACTGCTAAAGTAACAGAGATAAAAAAGTATATTCAGGGACAGTATAATACCAAGCCAACAGAGGTGAAAGCAGTACTTTTATTCGGGCATTTGCCTACACCGTATTCAGGTAATTATGCACCAGATGGGCACAGCGAAAGGGTAGGTGCTCAACCTGCCGATGTGTATTATGCTGATATGGATGGAAGTTGGACTGATGCCACCACAACCACCACCAACAAAGGAATTATCTTTACCCCCAATGTACCCGGTGATGGAAAATTTGACCCATCATTTATCCCTGGTAAAGTAGAACTGATGATAGGGAGGGTTGACATGAACAATATGGGCGGGTTTTCACTTTCAGAAAAAGATTTACTCAAACAATATTTGGATAAAAATCATAAGTTCAGGTTCAAAATAAATAACCCCCAAAGGCGTGCACTTGTCTTCAATCAGATGGACTATCAACTGGCTACTTTTTCTCCTGTGGCGCATATGAGTTTCACCCCAATGTTTGCTGCTAATAATGTTAAAACGGTGAACACTACTACCAACGGAAGTACTGTGGTTATGGACTCTTTAAAAGGCAATAATTACCTCTGGACTTATGTTGGCGGTGGCGGGCAGGATACGGCTATTAACTATACTGTTTTAAGTAGTTACCAACTGGCGCAAAGTAAAATAAATACTGTTTTTATGCAGTTGTTAGGAAGCTATTTTGTGGAGTGGAATAGGGGGCCAAACAACCTGCTGCGCAGTCCACTTGCTAACGCGGGGATGCCTTTGGCTACCTGCTGGACGGGGAGTTTGCCTTACTGGTATTTTCATCACATGGCAATGGGAGAAACTATTGGTAAAAGTGTAATGCTAAGTGAAAATAATAAGGGTATTTATACTTTATTGGCTACCCATCTTGCGCAGGGAGTACACATGGAATTAATGGGAGACCCAAGCCTGAAAATGCATATTGTTTTGCCGGTGAGTAATCTAAAAATATCATCCGCAACTACTACTAAAAATCTTAGCTGGGGTGCTTCAGCAGACAATAATATTGTGGGCTATAATATTTACCGTGCTTCATCCACTTATGGTAAATTTTCTAAGATTAATAAGGTGCTAAACACCTCAACTGCTTTTACTGATTCATTCCCACTAAGTGGTAAAAATATTTATATGATTAGAGCAGTGAAGTTGGAGAATACTCCAAGCGGAACTTACTATAATATGAGCCAGGGGATAATGGATTCATTAACTTTTATTACAGGAATTTCAACACTTCAAAGTCAAATGAGTATTGTAAAATACTATCCAAATCCTTTTAGCAATGTCATCAAGATTGAGATGCCAGCAGGAGCAGTTAATTTTTTAATAACTGATGTTACTGGCAGAAAAGTTTATCAGCAATCCATCACCCCAAATACTAAAAATTATGAGTGGAATGCAGAAGGGTTTTCCCAAGGCGTTTACCTTTTACAAGTAGGGTATCAGGATAAATCAATCTCAACTTATAAATTGTTTTTAAAGTAATCTTTTACATAAGAAAAAGCCGCCACAGAATTTCTGTGGCGGCTTTTTTATTGAATTTTTATTTGACTAATCCCAGACTTTATTTGAGCCTACTTTTACTTCTTGTGCATTTAAAATTTTGCCTGCGTTGCCTGCATTAACAAAAGCCACAACACTGAGTTTGGTTTTTTCATAAGCTGATATATCAACAGTGAAAGACTTCTCCACCCATGTGCCTTTTTTGGCAGGAGTATCAAGCGGATTGCCACCAACTAAAGTAATCGCTTTGCGGTAAACATGCCTGTGTTGGTAGCCTACAATTACAGAAGGCTTGGAGTAAAAAGGGTGTGATTTAAAATTAGAATTCCCAGCGTAAACATTGCTTTGGTTATATCCACTTCCTGTGCCTGATATGCTATCTTCTGTAAGGCAAACACTGAGGTTATGGGAATCAGGATAATCATTGAGGTAGCAAATTTTTACTTTGATGGTTAGAGTATTACCGCTGATATTTTCAGCATTAATTGCCAACCCAATTTGTGCTTTCCCATTGAGATGGCCACTAACATTTTGTGCCCATAATGTTCTTTCAATAACCGGATATCCACCATAGATATTTTCCCTATTCACCATCCCCGCTGGGAAGCCAACTGTATTGGTAAAAGTGCCATAAAAATCTTTGTATTCTGGGGTCTGCATGGCATCACCTTGATGTATGGACATACCAATTACTTTTCCCAGATATTTATCAATTTCTTGCCCCATAATTACAGCCCCATCTACACAGTAGCCACACCATGCACCAGTGTATTCTTCTATCAAAATTTTTTTAGTTACTGAGGCTGGCACATCACTTACCAGAGTGGGAATTGGGGTTGGGGAGGGGTTGTTTTTTTTACAAGACCCAACCAGTATTGTAGTTATTAAAACTAAAAATAGAATCCTTTTCATTTCTATATTTTGATAGAACAAATCTAATAGCTAATACCTATAAATAAAAATTTCACTACACATTAAAATGAATTCTTAATTTGCACCCACAAAACAAATAAAACAATGACAAAAATTATCTCTTCCCTTTTATTGATTTCCGCCATCTCAATAGCATTGGTTGGTTGTAAGAAAAAAGACACTACACCTACTCCTGTTCCAGTAGAACAACAGTATAAATTAATGGAAATTAAAACCACCTATGGCGATATGATTGTATGGCTTTACGATGAGACACCACTACATAGAGATAATTTTATAAAACTTGCAGAAACAGGATATTTAGATACCACTACTTTCCACCGTGTTGTTAAAGATTTTGTAATACAAGGTGGTGACCCAAACAGCAAAGATGCAGATCCAAATAATGATGGCTTTGGTGGGCCAGGTTACACTATCCCTTTTGAGAGTAACCCTAATGGTCATAAATATGGCGCTGTTGGTAGCGCCTCTTTAGGCGCTAAGGCGGCCTCAAGTGGGTCGCAGTTTTATATTGTTTCTAACACCGCAGGCACTCCAAACCTTGATGGTAATTATGTAGTTTTTGGGCAAACTATTAAAGGTCTTGATGTGGTGGCTAAGATTCAGGTGGTAAATACCAATGGCAATAATCGCCCTTATGTAAATATTACAATGGATGTTAACATCATCAAGAAAACCAAGGCTCAAATAAAATCTGAGTACGGCTACACTGTGAAATAATCTCATTTGAATTATTACGAAATACTTGGCGTGGATGCCTATGCTGATGTAGGAGAAATTAAATCTGCCTTTAGGAAATTAGCACGTAAATATCATCCTGATGTTAACAAAGACCATGATGCTAAAACAAGGTTTGAGCTAATTTATATTGCCTACGAAATACTTACTGACCCCATGAAACGAAGGTTTTATGATGAGTTGCAAGAAGGTAAAAAAGCGGATATTTCTTTTACAGATTATGAAACCTCTGCCCGTACACAAGCAGGTTCATTTTCAGCAATGGATTATGAGGATTTTGATGAAACAGTACTCAGCAAAATTCAGTTTCATGCTAACCAAAGTGTGGGGCTTTTCTTCTGCTTTGGGTTATTATTTATGGGGATGCTTTTAGCATTGCTTGCTTACTATTTCTTGCATCAACCTTTTGATGGCGCCAAAACCATTTGCTTTTTAGCTTTTGTAGCAGCATCTCTTTTTCTTTTTTATGGGAGCAGAGGGTTGCTTAAAGTATTTGAAACCTGGCGGTAGTTTTAAATTACTATCACAAGAGTAAGAGTCAGTTCTTGATGAGATTAGTTGGGCATACAAATACTAACCTCGTAGGTTTTAAAAACCTACGAGGTTAGTATTTTCTGAAAACTGAAAACCGACAACTGACAACTCTTTTCTCACGCCCCGGTTCGTGTCTTCACGAAACGGAATGATGATATGAAATAAATAATGGTTCGTGGGGACACGAACCATGGCAGTAAATTCTTTCTCAACCTACAACAGACAACCGACAACTGACAACTCTTTTCTACCTTTGCCCCGCAAATGGCAACAGAATCTAACAGAAGGCGCATAATTTCTTATCTCCCTGCATTCCTAAGCATAAGCATGGTGATGTTTTTGGCAGGGCTGTTTGGTATTTTTTTGATGCATGTATCAAGCATTAAAAAGGAGATTAAGGAGAACATACTGCTTAGTGTTTATTTTAAAGATGAGGTAAAGCAGGCGGATATCCTAAGGCTGCAAAAGGAATTGGAGGCAAAGCAATTTGTGCTAAAAGCGGAGTACATTAGCAAAGAGCAAGGGCTAAAATATTGGAAAGATGACCTTGGCAAAAACCCTCAGGATTTGCTGGGTTTTAACCCCTTCCCCAACTCATTAGATGTAAAATTTAAAGAGGAATATGTAAATGATTTGCACCTCAACACCCTCAAAAAGCAATTGGAAGAAAACCTTTTTGTGCGTGAGGTAAGCTATGATGTGGACATAGTAAAAAACATTGACCACAACATCCGCATGATTGGGTTAATCCTGCTTTCTATATCATTATTAATGATTTTTGTGAGCCTTGCGCTGATTAATAATACTATTAGGTTAACGCTTTACTCTAAAAGATTCCTGATAAAAAGTATGCAATATGTGGGGGCAACATGGTGGTTTATCCGCCGCCCATTTATTATGCAAGGGGTAATTTTGGGGCTGGCAAGTGGGCTTTTTGCCTGCACCCTTTTGGCAACCACACTCAGTTTGGTGTATCATTATTTCCCTGTTTTAAATGTGCTTGATGGGTATTTATCCATCATAGTTACCCTTTTTGTAATCACTATTACAGGAATGTTTATCAGCGGTGTTAGTAGCTATTTCGCACTCAACCGCTACCTTCGTATGAAACTTGACGATTTGTTTTAAATTTGAACCCTTATGGCAAAGAAAATAGAAACCAAAAAAACTTCACAAGCCTCTGGCAGGCATCATCAGGAAACTGAATTCCCACTTTCAAAACAAAACTATTTCCTATTTGGCATTGGCGTAGGGCTTATGCTTTTAGGCTTTATATTAATGTGGGGCACTACAGATATTTTTGATTTCCGCAAACTCTATATAGCTCCTGTGGTATTGCTCTCAGGCTTTGTTTTTAATATCTATGCAATTATGAAACGCCCTTCTGCTAAAGTAGAGGAATCTGAAAAAGAGGTGTAATCATCAATAGTTTGCAGCTCCCCTCTTTTCAGGAATTTACTGAAGGCACTTTGCTTTTGGTTGATAAACCCAAAACCTGGACTTCCTTTGATGTAGTAAGGAAAATCCGCAACCTCACCAGAGCCAAAGTAGGGCATGGTGGCACTCTGGATCCCCTTGCTTCCGGATTGATGTTAATTGCCACAGGCAAGTTCACCAAGAAATTAAATGACCTTACTAATCTATCAAAAGTATATGAAGGTACTTTCTTTTTAGGCGCTACCCGCCCGTCTTTTGATAAAGAAACAGAGGTTGACCAACACTTTGAAATCTCAAATATTACTGATGAAGAAATTCATCAGGGAACAAAACATTTTTTGGGAGTGATAGAACAAACACCTCCTATTTATTCAGCCATTAAAATTGGTGGCACAGCCGCTTATGAGTTTGCCAGAAAGGGGGAAGAGGTTGTTATGAAATCTCGCCAACAAGAAATTTATTCTTTTGAAATTATAAATATAGATTTGCCTTTAATTCATTTTAAAGTGCATTGCAGTAAAGGAACATATATCCGCAGCCTAGCCAATGATTTTGGTAAAGCCTTAAACAACGGTGCCTACCTTGAGGAACTGAGAAGAACAGAAATTGGTGAGTACTCATTAACCAATGCCTGGGATTTAAATGATTTGGTTACGCAACTTATAAAAGCAAAGGAGGCAACCACAGTATGAGGATTTTTAATTCCTTTCATGGCCTACCAGAATTTAAAAATGCCGTGGTTACCCTTGGTACTTTTGATGGTGTGCACACAGGGCATAAGCAAATTCTGCATAGGGTAGGCGAATGGAAAGAGAAGATTAACGGTGAAAGCATTATGCTTACCTTTTGGCCACATCCACGCATGGTTTTGCAGCCAGAGGATAACAGCCTACGCCTCTTAAATACTATAGGTGAAAAGATTTCTCTCCTTGAAAAAACCACCTTGGATAATCTTATAGTTATCCCTTTTACTCATGAGTTTTCAAGGCTAACTTATTTGGATTTTATAAGGAATATATTGCATGAAACCCTTCACGCCAAAGCCATTGTTGTTGGGCATGACCATCACTTTGGCCGCAACAGAGAAGGCAGCTTTGAGCAATTGCAAGAGTGTATGCCCATCTTCAATTTTGAAGTGGAAAAACTGGAAGCCCACATAGAAGAAGGCATTGCTGTAAGTTCCTCCAAAATAAGAAATGCAGTAGTGGCTGATGATTTAACACTTGCCAATAAATTCTTAGGATATGAGTTTTTTATAACAGGTACTGTAGCAGAGGGTGACCAACGTGGCAGAACCATTGGCTTCCCTACTGCGAATCTTGAAATTAGTGAAAAATACAAGCTCATACCCCCGGATGGAGTTTATGCTGTAAGAGTAAATATTGATGGAGAAGCCTATAATGGGATGGCTAATATTGGCTACCGCCCCACATTTGGCGGATTGGATAAGAAGATAGAAATCAACATCTTTAACTTTGATGAAGACATTTACGGCACAATTTTGTCCGTAAGTTTTGTTGGTAAAATCAGAAATGAGGTTAAATTTGCGGCAGTTGAAAATTTAATCAATCAGCTGAATGCTGATAAAGCGAGTGCCGAAATAATTTTAAACAACAACCAAAAACCCAAGCGTAATGACTAAAAAGCGTAAGTTTTTCATAGTATCAACAGTTCTCACAATCTTGAGTACTATTTTTTTCAATCATTTGTATGCAAGCGATTTTTTGGTGGATACTGCCAAAAATATGATAGACTCTAACGGAATAAAACTTTCTGATATGCATCAGAATCAGGCGTTCTTTGACCTTGCTGCCATACTCCCTTTCCATGATCAATATTTAATTTGGGATACAGTAAATGTTCATCCTTATAATTATGATTTAACCAAAATGACGGACACCGCTGTTTTAGTTTTGCGTGATGCAGGCGAATGTGCTTTTGTAGCTCCTATTGCAGGAGTAATGACTTCAGGATATGGTTACAGAAAAGGTGCACGTTACCGTTATGTGGCAAGAAAAGGTCGTTCTGGCAGAAAATACTACCGTCCTTATTTCGCAGGATATGCAAGTCAACATCACTACGGGGTAGATTTAGCGCTTCATTATGGAGACAGCGTTTGTGCTGCTTTTGATGGCGTAGTAAGAATTTCACAATTCAACCCTGGTGGTTATGGTAACTGTGTTGTTATCCGCCACTACAATGGTTTGGAAACTTTATATGGGCATTTAAGTTCAAGAAATGTAGTTTCTGGTCAGGTAATTAAAGCTGGTGAGTTAATTGGGTTGGGTGGCTCTACAGGGCACTCAACAGGGCCTCACCTCCACTTTGAAACAAGGTATAAAGGATTGGCTATTGACCCAACTAAAATCATTGATTTCAAACTTAAAAACAATGATGGCTCTTACAGCTATTATTTAAAGATGGATACTTTAGAAATCTCTGCAAAGAATATTGGATACCTACAAAATAGCCCAACCTATGCACGCAGAAATTATAAATACAATACACCTACTTATGCTTATGCAAGTGGAGGTTATGTAACTGTTAGGAATGGGGATAACCTCTCTGTAATAGCTCACAGATATGGTAGCACTATCACACGTATTTGCCAATTGAATGGTGTTACAAGGGATAGTATGATTCGCCCCGGACAGAAATTGAGGGTTAAATAACACAACATAAAACTAAAAAAAAAGACGCCACCTTTTGGCGTCTTTTTTTTTACATAAAATTACTAAAATCAAATTTGATAGGGCTGTATTTTATTGCACCTTTGCCATCATTAAATAATGAATAACTTCCTCAATAAACTTATTGCTAATTACAAATGGCTAATGGCTGTTGCCATACTCATTGGGGGTGTTGCAGTTTATTTTATGCTGAAGATTCAAGTGGATAACAGCATACGAATTTGGTTTGTGGAGGATAGCCCCGAGATTAAAAAGTTTGAAGCCTTCCAGAAAAAATATGGAAATGATGAATTGGTTTCTGTACTTATCACTTCTGAAAAATCCGTATTTGAAAGGGAGAATTTAAAAACCCTAATGGCTTGTGAAAAGGAACTTAAAACACTCCCTTTTGTAGAGAATGCTTATTCTATTGCCTCTGTTCAATAGAAGAACTTTTGTATCTGATGATGAGAGAAATTACTACTTAGTAATGCGTATGAAACGCTTTAACGAAGTAGAATCTCAGCGTGATGATATTGTACCAAGCATAAAAAAAACACTTGATAAGTATTATAAAGGCTATGCTTTGGGTGGGCTGAGTGTTATTAATGAGGCAACCAATAAAACCATCTCTTCAGAAACGGTGCGTTCTACTTTGCTCAGCGGAATATTGGTAATTTTACTCCTATCCTATTATACCCGCCGCCGTAGGTTTCTTTTTATTGTACTGTTTGCTACGGTTTTGCCGATGTTTTATCTGGGTGGGCTGTTTGTTTTAATGGGTTTTAAGCTAAACCTTGTTTCTACTATTATTCCAACTTTGGTTTTGGTTTCGGGGATTTCGGATACAGTACACATCATTAATATCTATAATTATTTAGGGATTACTGAACCTAACATATCCAAGCAGGAACTCATTAATAAAACTGTGCGGTATAGTTTTCTGCCGTGCATGCTAACCAGTGTAACTACCATGTTCAGCTTTCTTACGCTTTATCTCTCACCTATGCCAGCCATTAGGGATACAGGTTTATTCTCTTGCATTGGGATGGGTGTGGAAGTAATATGTGCCTATATAGTTTGTATTTGCGGATTTATGATGCTCAATAAACCCTCTGAGGAAAAGGAATGGGGTGGCATGGAGAGGTTTGTACAGATGCATCAAAACATCATGAATTGGGTAGTGAGGATTACTGAATCTCACCGTAAAATTATTGTTACTGTTTTTAGTTTGGTACTGATTACCGCAGCCCTTTCCATTTATAAAATTGAGGTGAATACTTATAATATTGAGTACCTCAGCAAGAAATCTCAAGCGCGGGTTGACCATGAGAGGATGGAAAAAACCATGGGCCCGTACTTGCGGTTTGAGATGCTGGTGAAAACCAAAGATCATTCATCTATCATCTCAAAACAAAATATGATTGCCATCAATGCCTTTGAGAGGGAATGCGAAAACCAAAAACTTTTTGCTGATGCTTTTTCCTTTGTGGATTTGGCAAAACACATCAATAAAAAAACTACGGGCTTTAGCGGATTTACCTCTCCCATGTTTCAATCAGAAGATGCGCTAAGGCATTTTTGGAGTAAAGAACCACAAGTGCGGGAGCTGATAGATAGTGCATTTGATGAAATACGGGTAGCAGGCAGAATAAAAATGAGCAGTTCAAAAGAGTATGATGCTGCCATCCAAAAATCTAAAGAAATATTTAAAGAAACCGTACCTGCAAACCTTGGTTTAGAGGTATCCATGGAGGGCTATGCGCCACTTTATGTTTTGATGAATGACTACATTGTGGATAGCCAAGCAAAATCTTTTGTCGGTTCTTTTATCCTCATCTTTATACCGTTTTTCTTCTTTTATAAAAGCGGAAAAATTACCCTGCTTGCTATCTACTCCAATATAGTTCCCCTTGCGGCAGTTGCCGTAGTAATGGCACTTGGTAAAATACCATTGGATAATGGCAGCGCTATGATTTCTGCCATTATACTTGGAATAGCGGTAAACAATACCATCCATTTTACCAATATGTTTTTGCGGGAGAGAAAGCGCGGACTCAATGCCCAAGATGCCGTAAACAGTAGCCTTATGATTACCGGCAACGCCATTATTTCATCCTCGGTAACTGTGTTGATAGGTTTTGTAGTGATAGCCTCAAGCGCAGTAAGCACACTCAGTAGTTTTGGAATACTCTGCGGCATGGCAGTAGTGATGGGTATGTTCTCTGATTTACTTTTGATGCCATCACTTACCAAGGCGGTGAAGAAGTAAAGAAGGTTTCTACCAAGTTAGTTTATACTGCTTGCACTTAGCCGTGATGGGGTAATAATTTGAAAATGTGGTGGCACCAAGCTTATACTGTATAAAAATTTGCTTGCTCTTTTCCTTACCCATATCTATTTTATAGGTGATAGTACCGTGCTCATCACAATTGGGTTTTTGGTCAGGTGTCCAATACTGCAAACCCACGGCTAATTTGCCTTGCGAAAAAGAATTTACATATAAATCCGTATAAGAATAACCATGTTTCATGCAGCTATCAGCAAAAGGCTTTTGCCACCAAAATATCAATTTGCCCACGTAAGCACAGTTGCCATCATCTTTTTTGGCAGTGGGGTCATAGTTGATTGAGTCGGGATCTGTGCACCCCTTTTTGGCGCATGATGCTAATGCCAAAATGCAGAAAAAAAGGATAAATACATGATTTTTTAATGAGGGATTCTTCATTTTTTTAGTATTTGTTTGGATGCAAAAATAAGGAAAATCTTTTATGACATCCAATGAGAGTTGCTGACAACCCTCAGTCCCCTACCAATTATTAGTAGCCTTACTGAAAATATCCTGAGTGAGTTTGGTGCCTATGTCCTCTATCAGTTGGTTCTCCACTATAGTTAGAGTTTTGGAGGCGGGGAAATCCGCGTATTGGGAAAAACTCTGTTCAAAGTTTTTAGTTTTATCTGTCTTATTTACAAACTTCATATTCACTGTAATGGTAAGGCGGGTTTGGGAAGCTTGGTCACCACCAGTAATGGCAGAGGGTGCGGTAGCATAATTAGTAATAGTGCCAGAGAAAGTCATATCCCCATCTTTGCTTACAAGGCTCAGGCGGGTTTCTCTTAAAAAACGGTCTTTTAGTTTTTCTGTGAGGGTGCTGCTGAGTGATGGATTACGGATAGCAGCTTCATTTTTAAAAAGCTCAATGGAAACGGTTTTAGCATCACCAGTTGTAGCACCACTGAAACTATAAATGCCGCAGGATGTGAGGGTGAGGAGGAGGAAAAAAATACCCCATAAAACCCCTAAATCCCCTAAAGGGGACTTCCTCTCCGATGTTAGTTTATTTGAATAATGGGACTGTATATTTATCAAATTATCTTCTTAGTTGTGATAAAGTCAAAGCCCCCTTTAGGGGGTTGGGGGTTTTTATTGTCGGGAGTAACCATCTTACTCCTCTTCAAGATTGTAATCTTTTATTTTTCGGTAAAGAGTTCTTTCGGAAATGCCTAATTCCTGTGCGGCAAGTTTGCGTTTGCCTTTGTATTTGGCAAGGGCTTTTTCAATCAGTTCTTTCTCTTTGGTGATTAACGAAAAAGTTTCTTGCTCATTACTTATATCTTTGGTTTCATAGGTGATTTCATTGTTGTAAAAAGGGGCTTCCGGCACATATGCAATAGGTTTATTGTCTTGTGGAGAACCTAAAATCTTTGCAGGCAAATGGCTGGTTTGTGGCGGCATATTTTGCAATCCCCCATTAATAAGGCTACCCATTAAAGCCTTTAAATCACTAATGTCTTTTTTAATTTCAAACAGAAATTTAAAGATGAGTTCCCGTTCATTAATGTTGTTAGGATTATGTCCCGTTTCGGCAGTTAATGCAAGGAAGTTTCCTGGCGCTTCTGGTAGGTATTTAGCCAAAGTTTGTGGCTGAATAATCCTATCTGTTTCCAAAACTGAAACCTGCTCTACAGTGTTTTTTAATTGACGGATATTACCCGGCCATTTAAATTGCATAGCAAGGTATGTAGCATCAGGGGTGAGTTCTACAGGTGGTACTTTGTAGCGGTCAGAGAGGTCGTTAGCAAATTTCGCCCATAGATATGGCACATCTTCCGCCCTTTCTCTTAATGCAGGTATTTTGATAGTTACCGTACAAAGGCGGTAATATAAATCCTCTCTAAATTTTCCTTTTTGAGTTTGTTCCAACAAATCCCTATTGGTTGCAGCTACTATGCGCACATCTGTTTTTAAAACTTTAGAGGCACCCACTTTTATATACTCCCCACTCTCTAATACTCTAAGCAAGCGGCTTTGAGTTTCCAAGGGCAATTCTCCAATTTCATCTAAGAAAATAGTACCACCATCTACTGTTTCAAAGTAGCCTTTGCGTGCATCGTGGGCGGAGGTGAATGCGCCTTTCTCATGCCCAAAAAGTTCTGAATCAATAGTGCCTGCGGGGATGGCGCCACAGTTAATAGCAATAAAATTATTGTGTTTTCTTTTGCTGAGGTGGTGAATGATTTTAGAGAAATTCTCCTTACCTACACCACTTTCCCCAATCACCAAAACATTCATATCTGTTGGCGCTACTTTTATGGCAGTCTCCAAAGCAGTATTTAGCAGATGAGAATTCCCTACTATCTCAAAGCGGTTTTTTATATCCTGTAATTTATCCGAGGTTACCATTCTTTAGTTTTTAACCATGTTACCAATCAATGTTCCTGAGGTACATTCCGTAATGCTTACCATGACGTAATCACCCTTTTGTATATTTTCATCAGCCTTAAAAACAATCATTTTGTTTTGGCTACTTCTGCCTTTCAGCATACTGCTGTCTCGTTTAGATTCCCCTTCTACCAGCACCTCAAAGGTTTTGCCCACATCTTTTTTATTACTCTCAAAAGCATGGTGGCGGTGCAATGAAATTATATCTTGAAGCCTCTTGTATTTCACATCTTCCGGCACATCATCTTTCAGGTTTTTGGCAGCGGGAGTGCCGGGTCTCTCAGAATACATAAACATATAGGCGTAATCATATTTAACTTCTTCCATTAGGCTTAATGTATCCTCATGTTCTGCTTCTGTTTCTGTGCAAAAACCTGTGATAATATCTGCGCTAATACCAATATGTGGGATGTAATCCCTAATCATTTTTATCCTGTTTAAGTACCACTCACGGGTGTAAGTGCGATTCATCAATTCCAATATTCTGCTATTGCCACTTTGCACGGGCAGGTGAATGTAATCGCAGATATTTTTATGCCTGCACATTACCTGCATCACCTCTTCGGTAATATCTTTTGGGTGAGAGGTGGAGAACCTCACCCGCATCAATGGGTTTACTTCTGCCACTTTCTCTAACAATGCTGCAAAGTTTATTACCTCCCCTCCTACTTCTTCAAACTTATACGAATCCACATTTTGACCTAATAAAGTTACCTCCCTATAGCCTTTTGCAAAGAGGTCATGCGCCTCTTGGATGATACTCGCCACACTTCGGCTTCTTTCCCGCCCACGAGTATAAGGCACTACGCAGAAAGAGCACATATTATCACAACCACGCATGATGGTAATAAATGCACTGATGCCGTTACTATCCAATCGCACAGGGCTAATGTCGGCATAGGTTTCTTCACGGCTGAGGAACACATTCACCGCTTTTTGTCCGCTATCTGCGGTAGCTACAAGCTTAGGCAAATCGCGGTAAGCATCTGGCCCAGCAACTATATCCACCAGTTTTTCTTCTTCTAAGAGTTTTGTTTTTAGCCTCTCTGCCATGCAACCTAAAATGCCTACCAACAACTCTGGTTTGTTCTTTTTTATTTGGATGAATTGCCTCAATCTATTGCGCACTCTTAGCTCTGCATTATCTCTAATGGCACAGGTATTAATGAAAATAGCATCTGCCTCTTCGGGGTTTTGGGTGGTGGTGAACCCTTGTGTATTCATGATGGACGCCACAATCTCCGAGTCGGAAAAATTCATCTGGCAGCCATAGCTTTCTAAGTAAAGCTTTTTGCCTGCTGTTGCATTTTCTGCCACGGCAACCAACGCCTCTCCCTGGCGGTCTTCATCAATATATTTACCAGAAATAGATTCTCTCATGCTTATAAAACGGGTACAAAAATAAGCATATAAAATCTGATGTTTGACAAAATGGCAGGAAGAGAATTTTAAATTTTAAATGGCAAATGGTAAAGGTGACTTATTGAATGTGACTTGATTCATTTGTCTTAACGAATAATTATTTATCACCAGTTGATATGATACCTTTTTAAAATAAAGTATTTGCCGTTATGGAGTCTTCTGGAAATTACCCCTACACGTTCTGCATAGCTTTCTTCTTTGATTTTAGAATTTTGGGAAGAGTCGGATGAAAAAGTTAAAACATTTATATACTCATTCAGGTAGAATCTTAAATTCCTTGAGAATGAAGTGAGCTTTAAACTCTGAACTTGCTTATTTAACTCAACATGAGAAAACATTCTTGCAGTAAAACGATAACTCCCATTATCATGGAATTGATTATTATTATCCTCATAATACACACAATTCTCATCTCTAGGCGCAGCCCAACCATAAGCTACAGAATCTCCCCTTGGGGTGTAATGCCTAAAAGTGATAAAGATGTTTTCATTCCTGCATTGGGTACAATAATCATATAGAGTATGATTGACCTCTCTATGGGTGGCAATACACCTAACTGAATCCCTTTCTCCAGTTAAAGAATCATTATAAACCCAGTAGCTACCAACAGGGAATTCAACATAGGCAGGGATTTCATCATCTAATCTATAAATGTATAAACCTGTATAAGCATTTCCACTTCCCTTATCTTTCTCACAAGATATTAAAAAATAGCAGCTGGCTATCAACACTAAAATCAAATATAATTTCCCTTTTAATTTCATAATTATTTATTGAATCTATAGCCTATGGAAGTGCCAAATAATAAAGTTACTGAAGGCGCATTTTTTAAAGTATAGATGGTGGTGCCGTCATTAATGTCATGGATAAGTGTTGTGTATTTTCTACCAGCTCCGGCATAGGTATCAATCATAATTCTCTTAGTGAAATGATATGTAAAGCCGAATCTCAAATTTAATCCATATACTTTTTCTGTAGCAAAGGTGGAGAAGCCATATACCACCAAAGGTTGGTTACGTGGCGTGCCGGGGTCATAATAAGTAAACCTCATATATCTGTATAGAACTTCGGGGGAGAGGTACCATTTAAAAAATCCAGTATTGTTGCTGATATAGTATCTGAAATCAAGTCTACTCACTGCACCATAAAAAGATTTTATATCAAGGCTGTCGTAAAATATAAAGATATCCTGAACTTTTCCCGGATAGATGTAAGTAACATCAGGCTGCCAACTCATGCGTTGATTAATGGGTATTTCTAAACTAAATCGCAGCCCACGGTTTATCTCAAATACTGTGAGAGGGTAAAAGCTAAAGGTATATTTATAGGGGTCAGTAATTGGAAAAATAGCTGTCGTAAAACCTTCTTTGCTCTCAATATTTTTCTTATTTTTCCTATTTAAATTGGTAACATCCTTTTCAGCTTTTTTATCAAGGTACTCTGTTTTGGGTGTAATAGTTTTTGTAGAATCTTTAGTTAGAATTAGCAAATAAACAGGCTGTAGGTTTTTATCAAAAACTATCTTCTTTTTTTCTGACTCAAGATAGATGAAATTAATTTTAGAAATGGCAATGCCAGCGGTATCACCATTTCTGCTATAGCTTACAAAGTCGCTATCAATTTTAGGAGTGCCATCTATCACAATTTTTTCTTTGTAAATGGTAGAGATATAATTACCATTTTGAGAAAAAGAAACAATGGTGCAAAGCAATGCAAAAAATAAGATCAGGTATTTCATTTTTTCTTAAACTGACTTATAAAAAATAAAGGGTTAAGCTCTCTTGAATCCCCGAAAAAATAACCAATGGAGAAACCAAATAAGAAATTAGGAAATTGACCGTTATTAAAATCAATTTCATCGGACCAAACATTAGGGGGGGAGGTATGGTCAAGGTATTCATAGTTTCTTGATGTTAATCTAAAGCCCAATCCCATGTAACACTCTAGATTAAAATTAGTTTCAAATGTTGTTTGAAGACCTGCCTTGAAGTTAATGGTTCTCAGGTGTACCTTTTCAATAGCATAAGCCATTTTATAATCGGGATTATAATTCTTATAATCATTTATGGGCTTATTATACTCCATCCTAACCTCTTTCATTTGTCCCTCCATGCTAAAATATAAGCGTTTGGTTTTAGAGGATAAAACATAATATCGCAAACCAAGCCTTGCAGAATAGCCGGTATTACTTTTATAATCTTTGTCAGCAAATAATGGGAACAAACTTTCTCCTGAAAAAATATAATTGTAGTCAGGAAGAATAGTAAAATTTTCAATGATGGGAATCTCCAAACTAAAACGCAAACCGTTATCAGGCTCTATGAGTGCGAATGGGTAAAAGCTAAGGTTATAGCGGTAATCAATCTGCTTTCTGGTAGAATCTTTTACATCCTGAGAGCTTGCCCAAAGGGGGCTAAATAGAATAAGAACTATGAGTAAAATTGCTTTCGGCATTTTGCAAACAAATAGAATTGCCTGCAAGATAAATGGTATTTTTTATAACCAAAGAGTTGTTGGTGAAAAATCAATTTGAAATTCAGAATTCATAGTTCAGAATTATTTTTACAACTTCAAATTAAGAACTTCAAATTCCGAATTAGAGATAACTCATAGTTCATAACTAATTTACAACCCACTCCCCAATATCACTACTATAGATAATGTGCTGATGAAAATCCAGAGTAGTACGCTTAACAAAAGAGTATTTACCCCCACTGATTTTATGTTTTTCATGGAGAGCCCAGCGCCAATTAAAAAGAGTGTAATGGTGAGTCCTTTGCGGGCAAGGAATACCAGCATCTCATAAAAATCTTTGCCTTGGGGCAGGTAGGTGCTTATGCACATTGTCACTATAAACATCCCAATAAAATACGGGATTTTGATTTTCTTATTATCTCCCTTTACAAAAATAGCAGTACCAATAGAGAGGGGGATAATCCAAAGGGCACGTTCTAATTTTACGGTAGTGGCAACCTGCAAAGCCTCTGCGCCATATTTAGAGGCGGCGCCTACTACCGAGGAAGTATCATGTATGGCAATGGCACTCCACAAACCAAATTGGTATTGGCTCATATCAAAATAATGCCCTATGTATGGGAACACCAAAAGCGCTACCGAATTAAGGATAAACACCGCCCCCAGCGCCACACTCATTTGCTTTTCATCTGCTTTAATAATGGGTGAAACCGCAGCAATAGCACTGCCCCCACAGATGGCTGTTCCCGCAGAAATAAGGTAAGAAGTTTTGGCATCTACCTTTAGCCATTTGCTAAGCAAATAACCAAAAAGCAGCGCACTAACTATGGATAGCACCGTAAACAAAAGCCCCTCTTTACCTGCCTGCATGGCGTGGGTAAGGTTCATACCAAAGCCCAGCCCAACTACCGAAGTTTTTAGCAGCCAATTGGTGGCTTTGCTATTAAGTGATAAATACGGGTGCCCTATGGTCTGCGCCACAACCACCCCAATCAGCAACGCAAGCGGCGGGTCAATCCAAGGCGTGAGGCACGCCAATAGCAGCGCAATAAATATTACCTTTTTATAGAGGGTAGGGATGTTGTCAAATTCTTTCATTGGGATTTCTTAGACGATGTCTCCCGCAGGGGACTCGTTGTTTCCTATTTAACCGAAATTTCTGCAACAAACTTAAAGCAAAAAAAGCTTTTGTCATTCTGGAAGAAACTTCCCTATTAGTAGCACCGTAGTTGTTATGCGAGGGAAGATGCTTACAGCATGACAACCCTCTTTATCAACTATCAATAAACCTTAAGCAAACATTAACCTACCCCTTGGTTCTGGGATAGGGCGCCCTAATGATAAAGCTGTTTCAATCCATTCTGCAATTACAATTTCAGCATTTTTTACAGCCTCTGTGTATGAATTTCCATCAGCAATGCAGCCGGGTAATTCTGGCACTTCTGCTATAAAATTATTATCATCTTTACTCCAGTAAATAATGATTTCGTAATGCGGTTTATTTTTCATTTTCTTTGATGCTTAATTTTAGTTTTAAGATGAGATTTCTGATTTGCTTAACTTGATATGCCTTTCCATGTTTTGATTTTTCTTGGATATTAATAATTTCCTCAACTCCCTCTTTATAAAAAATATGATGACTTCCTTTTATCCATTCAGTAAAGCCCAACCTCAATAATAAGGTTCTTAAATCTTCAAAAGAGATATTAGAATCTGATAAACCACCTACTACCTTTAAATATATTTTTAAGAGCTTACCCATTGGTTTTACAAAGGTAAAGCAGATATGCAATTAATCTTTGCACCTCACAAACTTACCCCCCTACTCACCCCTTTTTCTATAGAAGTTATTTTTAAAAAATACATGCCTGATGGTAGGTGAGGCTTTGCCGCTGGGCTAAGGTGGGAACACTTAGGTAAACTTTGCCTTGCTTTTAACTGCACCCCCTCTGACCTTTTTAGCTGGCATACCGATGCCAATAACTTACCCGCCAACCATGAGTTGCGCAAACTCATACGCCCAACCACCACTATTAATATTACAGAACGCCTCAACAACCTTAGCCCCGATGAGGCGGAGAGGTTGATGGGTGGGGGTAATTAATTTGAAAAGGTGGGGTGTCATGCTGTAAGCATCTCCCCTCGCATGAGAACTGTGGTGCTATTAATAGGGAAGATTCTTACAGAATGACGGGAGGTTGGTTTAGGGGATTTGGAGTAAGTTTGAAGCCTAAATAATATGAGAACATATACTTTTATATTTTTGCTTATAGGGCTTCTTTTCGCTTTAGAAAGTGAGGGGCAGCAGCGTATTATTAATGACTCTAATTTTGTGGATTCGACATTTATAGAAGAAGTTATTTTTTGTAAAGCTACATTTACAAAATATGCTGATTTTAGTGCGGCTAGATTTACGAAAGATGCTGTGTTTGAGGGGGCTACATTTACGAAAGAGGCTGCGTTTGGTATCGCTAAATTTACAAAAGACGCTGATTTTTTTGCTACTACATTTACAAAAATTGCTGATTTCACGAATGCGACTTTTACAAAAGATGTTGTATTTAGTGAGGCTACATTTACAAAAAGCGCTTGGTTTAGAATGTCGACATTTACAAAAGATGCCATTTTTTGGGGTGCTACATTTACAAAGTATGCTGATTTTAGTGCGGCTAGATTTACGAAAGATGCTGTGTTCAGAGGTATGCATTTAACAGATAGTGCATCATTTAATTTTGAATTTAGTAGATTGCCAAATTCTTTAGACTTTTCTGAGAATCCTAAAATCTCAAATGAAATTGATTTTAGGGTTTGTTTTTATAAAGATACATCGTATTATAACTGGATTACTGGGAAGTATAAGCCGCATCATATTAATTTATATAAATCTGATGTATCTAAATTCAGATTGGAGTATAAATATTTTCTGCTTTGGTTTCCTGATGAAGCCTCTAATGATGAAAGATCTTCCATCTATGAAGCTTTACTATTAAACTTTAAAGTACATGGGCAAACTGATAGTTACCAAAAACTAGACATAGAATATCAAGAGTTTAAATGGAAGAATACCAAAGTTCCGTGGTTTGGGGTGTTCCTTAGGTATTGGTGGAACTTTGGCTACAATAA
>JAPLCZ010000200.1 GCA_026391915.1 Bacteroidota bacterium
ATTATTTAATTAAATACAAACAAAAGTGGATTCAAGATATCACAGAATTCATTCAATAAAACCAAACTCATAACTTTGAAAATAGACATTCACACCCACATACTTCCAGAAAAATGGCCTGACTTACGAAGCCGCTACGGCTATGGTGGCTTTGTGCATTTAGAGCATCACAAACCTTGCTGCGCAAGGATGATGATTGATGATAAATTCTTCAGAGAAGTGGAAAGTAATCTCTGGGATGGGGCAACAAGAATCAGCGAATGTGGGCACACAGGGGTGGATGTGCAGGTGCTTAGCACCGTGCCTGTGATGTTTAATTATTGGGCAAAACCTGCCGATACCTTGGATTTGAGTATGCTACTTAACGACCATATTGCTGGTGTGGTGAATGATTTCCCAACGCGTTTTATTGGATTAGGAACTATCCCGATGCAAGCCCCAAAACTTGCCGTTAAAGAATTGGAAAGGCTGATGAAAATTCCGGGAATGAAGGGTGTGCAGATTGGCACAAACATCAATGATAAAAATTTAAATGAGCCTGAGTTTTTTGAAATTTTTGCTGCAGCGCAAGAATTAAATGCCTCCATTTTTATTCACCCATGGGAGATGATGGGCAGGGACAAAATGCAAAAATATTGGTTGCCGTGGTTGGTAGGGATGCCAGCCGAAACCAGCCGTTCTATTTGTTCTATGATATTCGGTGGTGTGTTTGAGAGGTTGCCCAAACTCAATGTTTGCTTTGCTCATGGCGGTGGAAGTTTCCCTGCTACAATTGGTAGAATAAGCCACGGTTATGAAGCCCGCCCTGATTTATGTGCCATAGATAATGCAGTGCATCCCAGAGAATATATTGGTAAATTTTATCTGGATTCTTTGGTGCATGAGCCCAAAATGTTGGACTATATTGTGGAGATGTTTGGTGCAGATAAAATCTGTGTGGGCTCTGATTATCCTTTCCCTTTAGGAGAAGACCACCCTGGAAAATTGGTAGAAGATTCTACCTTAACCCAAGAACAAAAAGATTGGATTCTATATAAATCCGCATTGGATTGGCTGCATTTGCCGCATAATCATTTTCATGAATAAACCCCTTAGCTTTGTGTAACCAAAAACAAAATATAACAATGAAAAAACTACTCGCATTCTCAATTCTTGCTTGCTTTACTTTAGTAAGCCAAGCACAAAAAAACAGCATCACCTTTTCAGGTTTAAATGGTGCAAACACTACCACTCCTTTGTTTAAAAACGGGGCAAGTAACAAACCTGCAAAACAAACTTCTTATGACTGGAACGGCAGCCAATGGAATTATTTCTACACTCATATTGCCCAATATGATACAGCAGGAAATGACACTTTTTATTTTGAAAATGATACTACCACTAACACGCCTATTGAATACTCTCATCAAAAGTTTGGGGTCAATGGAATGACAGAGAAAGTATATGGTTTAGCCCCCTACATCAGCAAAACAACTTGGGGATATGAAAGTCTTTACGGCTCCAGAATTTCTTACGGAGAATACACCTATAACAGCACCACAAAAAGTTGGGATATTGACTATGGAGATTCAGTTAAACTCATCAAAAACAATAACCATTATACTGATTTGATAAGCCTTAAGAAAGGAGCTAATGCAAAGAAATGGGATACTTTAAGTAAGATAATTTATGCCTATGATGTCAACGGAAAAATCACATCTAGAACAGATTATTTATATGATGCATCTGATAGCACTTGGCATCCAACTCAAAAATATGACTCCATAGTTTGGGCAAGATTTATCAATGAGAAAAGTGATAGCAATTTGCAAAAATCTTATATCCTATACACAAGAGACACCACCGCTTGGAGGCCAATACAAAGGGCAAATTTTACTTACTCAAATGGGTTGGCTGATTACGTTTCAATAGGTGAGAATTACACCAATAGTGTTTGGGCAATCTATAGCCGAGTTACTCATAAAAGTGTTGATTCTTATGGCTCTATTAAAGAAATCACTGAGATATATGATGGTAAAAACTGGGGCAATAGTGACTCATCAGGAGTTACCAAAGCCA
>JAPLCZ010000126.1 GCA_026391915.1 Bacteroidota bacterium
ATGGAGGTCTCTAAAAAATGGACACAGCAGATAAAAGACTGGGGAATTATTTTTAACCAATTTATCATTATTTTTGAAGAAAGAATGAAACTAAAAATATAACCATATTCTTCTACTTACACACTTTATGGGATAGTGTCGTATTTTCTCCTCATACATATGTATTTTTTTTCCAAGCATAAGTATTTTTCTTCCATACACGTGTATTTTTTCTCCACGCATATGATTGGGAGATTCCATCATGTGCATTTTTCCTCCACACTTATGCAACTTTCTCCCAAGCATAAGTATTTTTTACTGAAGCATGTGATGGGAAGAAAAACGCATAAGTATTTTTTGTTAATTTCTTGATTGAAAGCCCAGCCTTATAAAGGTGGGCATTTTGTTGGGGGGCTGACTACAGAACAATGACCTAAAAAATCAATAGCATTGTGTCAGCTTTATTCCCTAAATAACTGATGGTATCTCTTAATACAATTATAACCGAACTATCATTTTTAAAGAATATAGTATCAACTGAATTATACCTTTCATAATCCTTCATTATTACTTCATTGTTATTGTAAACTTTCCTTACTTGTATAGAAGATTGAATTGTAGCATTAGATGGTATGTAAACTATTTTCAATTTGAAATCCCTTTTTGGAGCTTGTAAAACTTTTAGCTCTTTTTCTGCGGGTTTAAGAATACTCGTACAGCCTTCCCAAAAGGGTACGGAAAATAATAATAGTATGAAAAGTAAATTCCTAATATCCATTTTCCCCATTTTCAAATTCTCAAATTCCCAAATTGACCTTACTCCCCAAAATACTCCACATAATTATTATCCGTTTCCTGCAGCCTAATGCAGTGCAACTTTGCAGCAGTGATGTGGGGGTTTAGCTCCTGCCATATTGCCACAGCCACATTTTCAATAGAGGGCATCATCCCCTTTAAAAAATCAACATCAAGGTTCATATTTTGGTGGTCAAGTTTATCCACCACTTTCTCTTTAATGAGTATGCTTAGCTCTTTTAGGTTAATGATAAAACCCGTTTCAGGGTCAGGCTCTCCCTTTACTGTTACGTACAAATTGAAGTTGTGCCCATGGAAGTTTTTATTGGCGCATTTGCCAAATACATCATGGTTTTGTTGGTCTGTCCAGTCCTCGCGGCAAAGCTTATGCGCCGCATTAAAATGTTCCTTTCGTGTGATATAGCTGATTGCCAAAATCCTTATTTTGGTGCAAATATATGTAGATTTGCACCTATCTTCCCTTTATGATAGTCATTACTGGTGCCGCAGGTTTTATTGGTAGTTGTTTGGTGAGCCGCCTCAATGAGGATGGTTTCAACGACCTTATTTTGGTGGATGATTTCAGCAATCCCACCAAAAACAAAAACCTAGAGGGGAAGAAATTCACCGCACAAATTGACCGTGAAAACTTTTTTACATGGTTAGCCGCCAAAGAGCATTTGGTGCAATTTGTTTTTCATTTGGGTGCCAGGACGGATACCACAGAGTTTAATGTAGAACTCCTCAATCACCTCAATCTAGATTATACCAAAAAGGTGTGGCAGGCTTGCATAGAATATGGTTTGCCATTGGTGTATGCCTCCTCTGCGGCAACTTATGGCGGTGGTGAATTTGGTTATGATGATAGCCACTCCCTCCCTGAAAAACTGCAACCGCTAAATCCTTATGGCATCTCCAAAAACGAATTTGACAAATGGGCTTTGGCGCAAACTGCTACGCCGTATTATTGGGTGGGGTTAAAGTTTTTTAATGTGTATGGCCCTAATGAATTCCATAAAGGAAGGATGGCTTCTGTGATTTTTCATACCTTTAATCAGGTGAAAGAAAACCGGAAGATGAATCTGTTTCGTTCCCACAACCCTGCCTTTAGAGATGGAGGACAAATGCGTGATTTTGTTTATGTAAAAGATGTTTGCGAGGTGCTGATGTTTCTTTTGCATCACCGCAAAAAAGAAAATAATGGCATCTATAATTTAGGCACTGGCAGGGCACAAACTTTTTTGCAATTGGCGCAAACAGTTTTTAAAGCCATGGGTATTCCTGAAGACATTAGCTATGTGGATACCCCTGCCGACATCCGTGATAAATACCAATATTATACACAGGCAGAGATGCAAAAGTTGCGTTCCATTGGCTATGACAAACCTTTTCAATCTCTGGAAACAGGGGCAGAGGATTATGTAAAAAACTATCTCATCCCCAACAAATATTATTAGGCGGCAATCGTCAACTTAAAACCTATTCCCCCAACATGAAAATTCTTTTTTCTTATCTCAAAAACTATAGACCGCTAATAATTCTTGCCCTTGGTCTGGCCACCGTTAATCAATGTTTTTCTTTGCTTGACCCTATTATATTTCAACACCTTTGGGATAAATATGTAACTCATATTAACGACTACACTCAAAAGGAGTTCCTCGTAGGAACTGGGAAGTATTTGTTATTAGGTATGGGCGCTGCCATGGTGAGTCGGATTGCTAAAAATTTTCAGGATTATTTTATGAATGTGATAGTGCAAAAGATGGGTGCTAAAATTTATCAGGATGGATTAAAACATTCTTTAAGCCTCCCCTATCAGGTTTTTGAAGACCAACGCAGCGGACAAACCCTAAGCGTTTTGCAAAAGGCAAGAACAGACATTGAGAAACTTATGGGAGCTTTCATAAATGTGGTTTTTATTTCACTAGTAGGATTTATTTTCGTTACTATTTTTGCCTTTACTGTGAGTTGGAAAGTAGCAGTTGTTTATATCGCCGCAGTGCCGATAATAGGATTTCTAAGTTCTATTTTAAGCAAAAATATTAAACGAGTACAGAAAAGTATTCTTGGTGAAACAACATCTTTAGCAGGCTCTACCACGGAATCATTACGGAATATAGAATTAGTAAAAAGTCTAGGTTTGGCAAGGCAAGAGGAAAAACGATTAAATGGTATCACAGATAAAATTCTTTCTCTTGAATTGAAAAAAGTGCGTTATGTACGAAGTCTTTCATTTATCCAAGGTACTACTATTAACCTGCTTCGTACAGGAATTGTTTATCTAATGCTTTTTTTAATTTTTGGACATAGTATAACTACAGGGCAATACTGGGCTTTGATGATTTTCTCTTTCTTCATCTTTGGTCCTTTGCAGGAGTTGGGTTCTGTAATTCAGATTTACCGTGAAGCAGAGGCTTCTCTCAAAAATTTCTCAGACATTATGAGTCGTGAACCTGAGCCTCGCCCAGCTCACCCAATCCCTATAACTTCAGTGAGTAAACTGGAATTTGACCATGTTAGTTTCCAACATCAAACGGCTACCACCAAAGCTTTAAATGATATTTCTTTTGATTTAAAAACTGGGGAGACTATTGCCTTTGTTGGGCCTTCTGGTTCGGGTAAAACTACCCTTGTAAAATTGCTTGTTGGCCTCTACCGCCCCGCCCAAGGACAGATACTTTATAACGGACTTCGCCATGACCAGATTGACCTTGACGGCCTCCGCGAAAAGATTGGTTTTGTAACTCAGGATACGCAACTTTTCTCTGGCACTATCCGTGAAAATTTACTCTTTGTAAACCCTGATGCCACCGAAGCCCAATGCTTTGATGTGTTACATAAAGCTGCTTGCCAAAATCTTTTAGCCCGCGCTGATAAGGGATTGGATACCCTCATTGGTGAGGGTGGTGTAAAAGTCTCCGGTGGCGAAAGACAACGCCTTTCCATTGCCCGCGCCCTATTGCGCAACCCCGATTTATTGGTGTTTGATGAAGCCACCTCAGCTTTGGATTCCATCACCGAAGAAGAGATTAGTAAAACAATCCGTGATGTATCTACCAACCAAAGTCGCCTGACAATAATGATTGCGCACCGCCTCTCAACTGTAATGCATGCAGATAGGATTTTTGTGTTGGAACAAGGCAATATTATAGAGCATGGGAGGCATGAAAATCTGCTTGCAGATAAAGGACTTTATTACGCCATGTGGCGCCAACAAATTGGTGAGAAAAAAATTGAAACTCCACAATTAAAAGTGGTTGGATAGATTTCTAATTCTTGATTTTCTTTCTAACAACTGACAACCAACAACCGACAACTCTTTTATGATACGGATAGTAAAAATGCATTTTTACCAAGGCAATGCAGAAAAATTTATACAGCTTTTTGAGGAGGTTTATCCTGCCATCAGCAGTTGCCAGGGGTGCAAACACCTACGGCTTTTAAGAGATAAAAAGAATACCAATATCTTTTTCACCTATAGCATTTGGGAGTCGGAAGAAAACCTGAATGCCTATAGAAATTCTGACCTCTTTGCCACCACTTGGGAAAAAACCAAAGCTATGTTTGCAGAAAAAGCAGAGGCATGGTCGGTGGAGGAAATGTAAAATTTTAAATGGTAAATTAAAAAAAGCAGCTCTGTTATTTGCAACTTAATTCAGTGTCTATTATTTTCTCAATCAAAAATTTCAAATTTCAAACTCCTATTTCTTGTAGTTTTGCATTCACCTTTTTGGGGTTGGATTATCAAGCCCTGTTAAAAAAACATCATCATGAACTATACTCACGAAAACCTCCAAAAAAAATATTATATCATGATTAACAAGCTCATTTTATCTGCACTAATTCTCACAACATTTTTCCAAAAGGGTTTTGCCAGCGGTACTCCCATCAATTCTGATATTAAAGAAGTAACTGTTTTTCTGCATGGGGCGCAGGTAACGCGGCAAGCTCAGTTTTCACTTACAGCAGGAACTTCTGAACTTGTGTTTGAGGGATTGAGTAATGACATTGATGAAAACAGCATTGAGGTAAAAGGATCAGGAAGTGGAGTGATTATGAGTGTGAATTACAGGATTAATTATATCCGCCTCAAACAAAAATCATCTGACGAAAAACACCTGCAAGGGATGTTGGATTCTGCCAAATTAAAGTTGGAGGGGATACAGAATGAGATTGCCTCCCTCACCCAACAATTGGATTTGATGGCTGCCAATTATAAATTGGGGGTTAATGAAAAATCAAACTTTATTGAGGACATTGATGATTGGGCAGATTTGTATAAAAAGAGAACTACAGATATCCGAAATAAAATCTCACGCCTGCGGATTGCTGAGAGGGATGCAGTAAGCAATATGAAGAATGTGCAGGAACAAGTAGATGCTACACAGGCAGCCAACAAAGTACCATCTGGCGAAGTGATAGTGAAGGTGTCTGCGGCTAATAGTGGCGTGGTATATTTCACCCTAAGATACTTTGTGCAGA
>JAPLCZ010000008.1 GCA_026391915.1 Bacteroidota bacterium
TTTCATAGAATCCCTTTATGAGTTCCAAGGAGGGAATCATTACTTTTTAAGAAACCAAGCGTGTATTCTTTAGCTACTATACATGCTTGCTGCAAACTATTTCCTAAAGAAAGTTGGGCAGTAATGGCAGAAGATAAAACACAGCCTGAGCCATGTTTTCCTTTTGTCTTTAACCTGTCCGTAGAGTATAGAGTCCACTTACCATCAAAGAATAAAATATCCTCAGAGGTTTTGCCTTTGGCATGTCCTCCCTTCAAAAAAACATTGGTGGTTGATGCTAAAGTTATAGCTGCCCTTAAAGCATTTTCATTCCCTGATAATAATTTTATCTCTTCCCAATTTGGGGTGATAAGGTAAACCTTTTCAAGAATTTGTTTCAGTTTTTTCTGATTGATTTTTTGATGAAAACTAAAACCTGATGAAGCAGATAAAACAGTGTCCCAAATAATGGAAACCTTTTTATTGTGCATATAAAGCAAGTCAATAATTTTTAAAAGAAAATCAAGATTTTTTAACAATCCTATTTTCACAAAACTGAATTTATAAATCTCAGCTAAAACATTAAACTGCTTTTCAATTTCAGAAAATGGAAGCCATTTTACACCCTCAAATTCTGATTCGTTTTGGTAAGTAATGCAGGTGGTAATTGCGCAAGCAGCAACTCCATTTTGTTCAAAAGTTTTTATATCTGCCAAAACTCCAGCGCCACCACTTGGGTCAAATCCACCAATGCTAAGGCAAATGGGTTTTAGTAGCTGCATAGCTCAACTATCCTTCGGAATTTTGCGGCAGGGTCACCTGATAACCAAAGCGCACCTTGCAGCCCAATCCCGAAAAAGCCAACGCCTTTTATCTGCGGGATTTTATCTTCATCCATTCCACCAACGCCAATTATTCTTTGGGCGGTTTTTTCGCATCCGTCTTTGATTTTAGAAAGCGAATGAGTGGATTTATGTTCCGTTTTACTGATGCTCTCAAACACAGGGCTAAAGAAAACATAAGCATACATCCTCTTTGTTTTGCGTATGGCGCTTAGGCTATGATAGGATGCGCTAATATGCAATTTGGGACGAAGGATTTTGTAAAACCTAAGCATTATGCTCAACCATATTTTTGATTTTCTGTGGTTCTCTGTGAGGTGAATTCCTTTAAGTTTAAACCTAATTGCCAACTCATGATGAGAGTGAATTACCACGCGCTGATGATAGTTGTCATTAATGCCCATAATAAACTTTGCCATCTCTTCGGTGGTATAGTTTGGTTTGCGAATGTGCAGGATTTTTAGCCCTGCTTTAAACAACGAATTGATATGGCTGTGCTCAGCTTCTAAGTTTTCGTGTGAGGTAATTGCGATTATTTCCACGATTAAAGGGGTTTTGATATTTGTTACTAACCACCACAAGATTAGGGAAAATAATTTATTTATTTTCATTGTATTAAGAAATTTTTTCCACTGCATTAAACTTCCCTAAAACACCTGCGTCTTAGAAACAAAAAAATGAAAAAGAGATAGCTGAAACATCAGCATGAAAATTTTTAAGGGTGGTTTTTTTCGACAAGCCTCAAGTGTGCAAACCTTGAGGCTTGTCTCTTTTATTCTCCTTCTCCAAATTGTTATATGTAGTTTTGCAATATGATTAAAATCCTAGTTTTTGGGGCAGGCAGAAGTTCTTATTTCACTATTCAATACCTCCTTGAGAATAGCAAATTAAAAGGTTGGGAAGTAATGATTGCTGATGCCTCAGAAGAAAACATCAAGCAATGTATAGTTGGTTTTGAGGATGCAAAATATGTGGTGGCAGATATCCATGATGAAGCCCAAAGGCATGAGATTGTAGGCAGTCAGAATATTGTAATTTCATTATTGCCAGCGAGGTTTCATTATTTAGTGGCAATGGATTGCTTGCAGTTTGGGGCGCATTTAATTACGCCTTCTTATATCTCTCCTGAAATTATGGCGATGGATGAAGAGGCAAAAGCCAAAGGACTTTTATTCTTAAATGAGCTTGGGCTGGACCCCGGCATTGACCATATGTCCGCCATGGAAATTATTAACAGGCTTAAAGAAAGCGGTGCTGAGATTACCTCTTTTGGGTCGCATTGCGGGGGATTGCCTTCCAAAAAATCGGACAATAATCCGTGGCATTATAAATTTAGTTGGGCACCTTATAATGTTATCCGCGCTGGGGCTGATGGAGGCTTAAAAGTAACAGATGGCAAAAAGAAATACGTGCCTTATCACAGGTTGTTTTCAGAAACTGAAACTATCAAAACCTCAACAGGAGAATCCTTTGAAATGTACTTTAACCGCAATCCTTTGCCATACATTAAAACCTATGAACTTGATAAAATCAAGAATTTTTCAAGGGGCACTTTGCGCTACCCGGGCTTCTGTAATCTTTGGAATATCTTGGTAAACGCTGGCATCACCAATGATAAAATTATCTTGGAAAATTTAAGTGAAATGAGTTGGAAAGATTTGTTTTTGATGTGCATGAAAGATGATGATTGGAGTGCCATCCTTACTAAAGAAAATGCCTCTACCATAGAATGGGCAGGCTTATTAAGTGATGAAAAGATTAAGCTGGAAATTGGAACATGTGCCGAAGCCCTCCAACTTTTATTGGAAAATAAATGGAAGATGGCTGCCGATGATAAAGATAGAATTGTGATGATTCATGAGATAGAATATACTTTGGGTGGACAACAATATCACCTGCAAGCCACCCTTGATTTGGATGGAGAAGACAACCATAAAACCGCCATGGCAAAAACGGTAGGGCTGCCACTTGCCTTAGCCGCAGAACTTATCTCTGAGAACAAAATTTCTATCACCGGAGTTCATCTGCCTATCAAAAAAGAAATCTACCAACCCCTGCTAAAAAGGCTTGCTGAATTTGGGATTGAGTTTAAGGAAAATGTGACATCAGTTTAAGAATTCCGCCAAAGAATATCTACTAAAATTTGTAACCTAACTTTGCAGAGAGCAAACCGCGCTGCCACTCCTGCACTTTAGTAGGGGAGGAAAGTCCGGGCAGTATATGGCAATGCGCTTCTTAACGGGGAGGTATCATCAAATGGTCTGGGATGGTAACGGAAAGTGCAGCAGAAAATAAACCGCCCCAAAGTAATTTGGGGTAAGGGTGAAACGGCAGGGTAAGAGCCTACCAGTGCAGGTGGCAACACCCGCAGCTTGGCAAACCCCGCATACTGAAAGGCAAAATAAGCCATGCTTTGAGGGCGGCCAGTCCAATTCCGGCAACGGAAAGCATGGTGGGTAAGCTGATAGATTTTGTTGGCAACAGCAAAACCAGATAAATGGCAGCATCCTTTTCTCAACAAAAAGGAAACAGGACCCGGCTTATAGGTTTGCACCAGATTTTTTATTTTAAAAGGAAGCTCAAAAGGCTTCCTTTTATTTTTGGACAAGATGGATAGATGGATAATCTCCACCCACCACAAAATAGTGCTGCTATTTACTTAGTTTCGTAAGCTAAATAGGGAGCTATCCCCACCCATGAAAATCCTCCTCATACAAACTGCTTTTATTGGTGATGTGGTGCTGGCAACTTCTTTAATAGAAAAGCTGCATCAGCATTACCCCGGTGCGCAAATTCATTTCCTTTTGCGCAAAGGCAATGAGGGGCTTTTGGTAAATCACCCAATACTAAAAAAGGTATTGGTGTGGGATAAAAAACAAAGCAAATACAAAAATCTCTTTGGCTTATTAAGTACAATTCGCAAAGAAAAATATGACGTGGTGATTAACTGCCATAGGTTTGGCGCATCAGGATTTTTAGCAGGTTTCTCTGGTGCAAAACAGATAATAGGATTTAAGAAAAATCCTTTTTCATTCTTATTCACCAAAAAGTTTTCGCACCATTTAGGTGCAAAAGGGGATGAGGTTTACCCACATGAAATAGAGAGAAATCATTTCTTAATTCTGAAGCTAACTGATTGGGAAGTTGCGCCTCCTAAATTTTATCCCTCACCCAATGATTTTGAAGAAATAAAAAAATATACAGGCAAACCATACATCACTATTTCACCTGCCTCAGTTTGGTTTACTAAACAGTATCCCAAAGAAAAATGGATTGATTTTGTGAATCAAATTCCGCAAGACTTCAGTATTTATTTATTAGGTGGGGGAGGAGATAAAACCCTTTGCGAGGAGATTATAAAAACCTCATCCAACAAAAATATAATTAACCTTGCAGGGCAACTCAGCTACCTGCAATCGGCGACACTGATTCAATCTGCCAAAATGAATTATACCAATGATTCTGCGCCTCTGCATTTTGCTTCGGCTATGGGGGCAACCGTTACGGCGGTGTTTTGTTCCACCATCCCTGAGTTTGGTTTTGGACCATTAAAATTAACAGATAATATTATACAGACTGCTATAAATCTGGAATGCCGCCCTTGTGGTTTGCATGGCAAAAAGGCTTGCCCATTGGGGCATTTTAAGTGCGCCTTAACTATTGAGACCTCAGAATTATTAAAAACGCTTGATTAGCTTTACTTTCGTGGTTAGATGTCAGAAGAACAACTCGTAAAATTTGCTGTTTGTGGTTACGGAAATATTGGTAAGCGCCACGCAGAAGAAATCAGTATGCACCCGCAAGCGGACTTAATTGCCATTGCTGATTGTGTGGAAGAAACTGCCTATTTGGCGCGGGATAAATATGAAATCCCTGTGTTCTCTTCTATGGATTTTATGCTTGAAGATACGCAACCTGATGTGGTATGTATTTGCACCCCAAACAGCACCCATATTCCGCTTGCACTAAAGGTGATGCGGAAACATACCAATGTTTTGGTGGAGAAACCTCTGGGCATACGCGGTGGTGATTGTGATGCTTTGGTTTTTATGGCAGAGGCTAAGAAACTCAATGCTTGGTGTGTGTTGCAAAACCGCTATAGCCCACCTGCGCAATACCTCAAAAAGCTGATAGAGAGCAGAGTCCTTGGTAAGATTTATTGGGTGGAAATTAATTGTTATTGGAACAGAGATAACCGCTACTACAAACCTGACTCATGGCGCGGTGCATTGACTACTGATGGCGGAACTTTATATACCCAGTTCAGCCATTTTGTTGATTTGATGTATTGGATTTTTGGAGGCGTAAAACTTCAGCACACAAAGTTTTTTAATAATAACCATCCGGATATTGAGTTTGAAGATTCAGGTTTTTTTAGTTTTGATTTTGAGAAAGAAGGTGCAGGATTATTTAGCTGGAGTACCAGTGTGTGGGATAAAAATATGGAAAGCAGCATCACTGTAATTGCAGAAAATGGAAGCCTGAAAATTGGTGGACAATACATGGAAAAGATGGAGTACTTCCATGTGCGGGATTTGGATGCACCTGATTTGGGAATTGCCAACCCTGCCAATGCATATAAAGGATTTATGGGCAGCGCCAATAACCATGCTTTGGTAATTGACAATGTAATTAAGGCAATGAAAAAACAACCCGCCGAAATTGCCACTGCAGAGGAAGCCATAGAATCTGTTAAAATAATAGAAGAGGTTTACCGTTATAGGATAATCTAAAATTTTTACTAAGTTTGAAATCTAACTACTAAAATAAATACAAAATGAAACTCAAAACACTTGCATTAACTGCCTTCGCTGCTGCCTTAATTTTATCAGGTTGCGGAAAGAAAAACACAAATCCCGACAACGGAAATTTGCTGCCTGATAACAGCACCATGGCTAAGACCATTCTTAAATTTCAACCTGTTTTGCAACCATTCTACTTTGACAATACTGCGGGTGGAACTGTTGCTACACCTTTAGGAACAAAAGTCTCTTTTATCCCAAATGCTTTTGTGGATTCCACTGGCAAAGTGATTAATGATAAAGTATTCATCCAAATCCGTGAGGCTTATAAACGCAGTGAGATGATTATGCTTGATTTGCATACAATTGACGATAATAAAAAACTCTTAGGCTCTGCAGGAATGATATATCTCAATGCAACTTATAAAGGAAAAAATATCAACGTAAAAAGTGGTTTGTCAGATGGTTCTGTAATTGTAAAAATGCCTTATGATTCTTCAAATACCTCTGGGAATAATATTTTCATAAACTTTTATCCCTTGCCCCAAAATGATAATGTATGGGTAAGATATAAGGCCGTTAGTACAAGTGGGAATGACTCAATTAGTGTTGCAGGCAATCCTGCGAAAAATGTATTAAACCTTAATAAAGTTTATAACTGGATAAATGCTGACCACTTTTACCATGCAGGCTCACAATTAACAGATGTTACCTTAACCACTTTTGATAACCCAACCGCTGCCCAAACCCGTGCTTATGTCATCTTTAGAGACGATAAAGCAATCCTCCCTCTCTATCAGCAAAGTGATAATAAATACTATGCTACCGGGGTACCTGTTGGGTATAATGCTTACCTCTTAGTTATAACAGTGAGGTATGATAAAATGTGGGCAAGCTTAAAAGCAATTAGCACCACACCAAATATCACTGCTGATATGAGAATGGTTGAATATCCTGATACTGATTTCAAAATCCTTATGGAGAAATTGGATAAGTAATTTCCTGCTAACTAAATCTAAAAGCAAAAGACCACAAAGAAATTTCTTTGCGGTCTTTTGCTTTTAGTATTGAATCTTGATGCAAAAAGGATAGCTTATAACTTAAGTTTTTCAATTCCTCATCTTGTTACTTTTTGCTTGAACAAAAAGTAACCAAAAATTCAAGA
>JAPLCZ010000013.1 GCA_026391915.1 Bacteroidota bacterium
TCGTAGGTTTTTAAAACCTACGAGGTTTTATTTTGTAACTAATTCCCGACTTAAGTCCGGGGTTATGCAATACCACATAAAATATAATCTTGGGTGAATTGGTTATACCAATTGAACATGACACGCATTATAGATAAACCAACCATTTAAAACAAGATATACTATTAGCATAATCAACGAAGCACTTCTATCAAATCGCCGTGTTTGCTCAAGTCTATTAGTTTTGACTAGCATTAATGTATATACAGAACAGGCAACGGATGCAAAAACAAAACACAAAGTAAATCCATGTAGCGTATCCACCAAAGTAAAAGTGGTAGACTCGGGTAGTGCAGAATCTATTACATATTTATTAGCGATTACTGCAAACAGAGAACCCACACCCAAGCTAAAACGTGCATCAATATTATCTCTATGAATAAAAAAACATAAATATGACAATAAAAAGGAAATATACATCCCAATAAATAATTTCAAGAACAACCACCATGAGTCTCTCTCAATAACTACCTGAACTTTATAATTGCTAAACTCAGAGTGGGGTTGGGTTAAAGTTGGGTCACCAAAATTGGTTTCATACTTCTTAATCCCAGTGCTAATTTTAAAACTATCCCGAAGCACATTCCAATCGGTAAAAGCCAATTTAGAATAATGGCCGCCAATGGTATCTACTCTAAAAATTAAATCATCCGAATCATATTGAGAGTTCTCTATGGAGAAGCGCAGTTTTTGTCGGTCAAAGGGGAAGTTTTGTATCTTCCAAGCATCTTTCATCACACATTGCAATTTCATCAGCATATATATTCTGCCATCGGCTAAGGTATCTACTGTATAGAAAGATTTATCTACCGTTTTTGCCATGGGTACTTCCAGATATTTAGAGAAATCAAAATCCTGGTTTTTATATTTTAACCATAGCCAAAGATTGATGTTGTATTCCTTATTCATGAAATCAATATCATGTATACTGTTGATATAAAACCCTACAGAAACCGTATCGGGCTTATGGGTTTCCTTGGCAAAGGAAATATGAGATATAAATATAAAAAAAAGTAAAAGCAGTTTTTTCATTAAAGGTTTTGGTAGCGAGGGTTGGAAGTTTCACAAATATAGTACTTTGGTTTTTAAATGTGGCTCTCCCAAATGTTAAGCGTAACGCATTTGGGAGAGTAGATAGTTTTAGTTTCTCCAGAACCGTTTTTTTTTCGGATTAAAAAATCCTCTTTTGTCTGTGGTTCGGGATGCCCTTCGTAACATCACGAACAGCGGGACGATGCCAAAGAAGTAGCCGCAGGCTATGAGTGTGGACTTACTATCCATAACTTTAATGACATTAAAGTGGGCGACATTATAGAAGCTTTTGAAGAAAGCGAAGTAGCCAGGAAGCTATAGAAAAGTGGTCAGTTTTCAGTAGTCAGTAATCAGAAAAAATTATCATCAACCTCGTAGGTTTTTTAAAACCTACGAGGTTTTGTTTATTCCGTTTCATGGAGACATGAACCGGGGCCTTAGATTGATAAAATCTGTTTAATCCTTCAACTTCTACAACGAAGCCGTTCTGCCACCATCCACAGGTAGGTTAATGCCATTGATGTAAGCGGCGGCGGGGCTGGCTAAAAAGGAAATGGCGGCGGCTACTTCCTCTGGCTTTCCAAACCTGCCGGCAGGTATTTCATTCATCATTTCTTTTTCTACTTCGGCGGTTTGCATTCCGCTTTTGCCGGCGCGGTTATTTATAATTCCGGCAAGCCTCTCAGTGGCGGTGGCGCCGGGGAGTACGTTATTTACGGTGATGCCAAATTTGCCTACTTCCCCTGCAAGGGTTTTTGCCCAGTTAGCCACCGCAGCGCGTATGGTATTGCTTACGCCAAGGTTTGCCAAAGGGGCTTTTACGGAGGTGCTTATCACGTTAATAATTCTGCCGTAGCCAGCGTTTTTCATGGAGGGCAATACTGCTTGCACTAATAAGTGGTTGCATATTAAATGCTGATTAAAAGTATCTAAAAACTGCTCTGCGCTGGCATCGGAAATGGGGCCGGGAGTTGGGCCTCCTGTGTTATTTACTAAAATATGGATGGGGGTAGCCCGCGATGCCAAATACCCAACTACCTGCACTATCATTTTGTGGGGATGGGTGAAATCTCCTACTATATAACCATGAGTTTGGTTGGCATGGGTGCTTAAAAGGGCAAGGGTGGCTTTGAGTTTTTCTTCATTGCGGGCAAGCAGGACAACCGATGCGCCTGCTTTGGCAAATTCAATAGCGGTGGCCTGCCCAATGCCCTGTGTGCTGCCTGCCACAATAGCGGTTTTGTTGAGTAATGATGTTTCCATGATGGGTGCAAAGCTAAACACCTATATTAATCTAAGGAATTTCTATTTTAGGTGACCCCATCCTTCGACAAACTCAGGATGACAAAAAGAAGAGGTTGCAATTTTTTGTCACTCTGAGTTTGTCGAAGAGTGCACCATAGTTTTATAAGCATCATAGTAATTAAATTTGCCCCTACCAACCAAACCCCAATGCGCTTCAAAATCCTAATCCTTTTTTTGTTTTCTTTTGCCTTACTCAGTTGCAATACTGAGTACACAACCTCCAATACTAATACTGAAGAAATGGTAAAGGCGGAGGGCAAAGATGAAATGATTCTGTTGACAGAGAGGGCACCAAATCTTGAAACGCCTTTGCATTATTTCCTATTGGATTACACCCCTAACGAAGTGTTTTTTGTGAGATGGCATTTGGCTAATATGCCTAAAGAAATTGATGAAGATACTTTTAAATTGAGGGTAGGGGGTGCGGTGGGTAAACCGCTTTTACTTTCAATTAAAGATTTAAAAGAGAAGTTTAAGCCTTATACCCTATCATCGCTTTGTGTGTGTGCCGGCAATGCAAGGAGTTTTTTCAACCCAAGAGTTGCGGGTGCACAATGGAAGAATGGTGGCATGGGCAACGCTAAATGGACGGGGGTAAAACTCAAAGATATTTTGGAGATGGCAGAGGTAAATCCTAAGGCATTGGATGTGGCTTTTAATGGGGCTGATGCACCTCCTTTGGCTGGAGTTGCTGATTTTGTGAAGTCATTAAAACTCCCCCATGCTATGGATGGCGAGGTAATGATAGCCTATGAAATGAATGGAAAACCATTGCCGTTATTGAATGGATTTCCATTGAAATTAGTAGTGCCTGGATATTACGCAACCTATTGGGTAGGTATGCTTAATGAGATAAAAGTGTACGATACTGCCTACAATGGCTATTGGATGAAAAAGGCTTATACAGTCCCTTCAGGGTTGATTAATGGCAATGAAAACCATGATAGCCTCGCCAAGAAAACAGAGCCAATTGGTAAGATGGATGTGCGTTCTATCTTTGTTTCTCCAGAACCAAATGCCACTTTGGAGTTGGGTGAAAATAATGAACTCAACGGGCTTGCTTTTGATGGTGGAGATGGCATACAGAAAGTAGAAATATCATCGGATAATGGCAAGACATGGAAGGTGGCAAAGCTGAATCCTTCGCTTGGTAAATACTCATGGCGCAGGTGGAAATATAAATGGAAACCAACCCAAACTGGCACCTATAAATTTATGGTGAAAGCAACAAACATAAAAGGGGAAACGCAGCCGCCTCACCAATGGAATAGAAGCGGATATATGCGCAATGAGATTGAAACATTAGAACTAAAAGTGAAGTAAGGAAATGAGAAAGACTATATCTGTATTTACTGTTTTATTCTTTTTTGTTTTGATGATTTCTTGCGAAAACAAAGTCGCTGAAACCCCTGCAACTGACATCACCAAAGTAGAAACCACTTTACCTGATGCTGAGGGTGCAGAGTTGTTTAAGGCCAATTGTATTACTTGCCACTCTTTGCGCTACATACAAATGCAACCTGATTTCCCTGCCAAAACATGGCAAAAGATTGTTGACAAAATGCGCAAGAATTTTGGCGCACCCATTACAGATTCCAATGCTAAAATTATAGTGGATTATTTAACCACCATTAAAGGGAAGAAGGAAAAGGCAGCAGGGAAATAAGTTTGCTTTTGAGATTGCACAAACTATCCCTCCTAAATGTGGTTTTAAAGAATTATTTTTGCATGAAATTTCAACCGCTTAAATGACTGACTTAAAAGAAATATTAGCTATCCCCGGCAAGCCCGGTTTGTTTAAAATTATTGCCCGTTCCAATAGCGGCTTTATTGTAGAATCTATGGATGCGGAGAAAAAAAGATTCCCTATCAACGCCAATTCTCAGGTATCAATGTTAGGTGATATCACCATTTACAACCACACTGCAGAAGACCTAATGCTAACCACTATCTTGGAAAATATTGAGAAAAAAGATGGGGCAACTTTATCTGTAAGCCCTAATGACAGCCCTACTGTTTTAAGGGATTATTTTAAAGAAGTAGCTCCTGAACATGATGAGGAAAGAGTTTATATGTCGGACATTAAAAAGATTTTAAAATGGTACGCCGCGCTTGCCCAAGCCAATAACTAAATTTCATTCTGAGGTATTCTTAAACCAACCATCCCCTTAAAAAAACAAGAATGATTTCACTGGAAAAACCACAAGTTACCCGAAGCAAAAGAAATTTTTTGCCTGATGATTTTAACTATCAAAATTGGGAACAACTCAAACCCTTTTTTGAAGACCTTATCAATCGCCAACTGCCCACTAAGGAGGCGTTAATACATTGGTTAAAAGATTGGAGTGAGATGGAGGCTTACTTAAGTGAAGATTTGGCGTGGCGTTACATCCGTTATACTTGCGATACTGAGGATGAAGAAATCAGGAATAAATATCTGTTTTTTATCAATGAAATAAAGCCTCAGATTGCACCGTACAATAATCAGCTTGATAAGAGATTTATTGATTGCGAATTCACTTCTCAGTTGGATGATTCTGCCTATAAAATTTATCAGCGTTCTATCAAAACAAGTATAGAACTTTATAGAGAGGAGAACATTCCTTTGGAATCAAAAGCAGAAGAAATAGCGCAGCAATACGCGGATAAAGTTTCGCAGATGACCATCATTTATCAGGGAGAAGAATACACCCTTTCGCAAGCTGCAAAATTTATGAAAGATGCAGATAGGCAAGTGCGCAAAGACGTTTATGAATTGGTGAATAATCGCCGCCTACATGATAAAGATGCCTTGGATGAAGTATATGATGAACTCATAAAAATCCGCCATCAGATAGCTTTAAACGCAGGTTTTGAAAATTTCAGGGATTATAAATTTAAAGCACTTGGTAGGTTTGATTATAGCTTGCAAGATGTTTTTAATTTCCATGAATCCATCCATGAAGAGATTTTACCCATCGTAAATTCTATTCAGGAAGAGAAGAGAAAAGAACTCAATCTTGACTCACTAAAACCTTATGATGTGGATGCTGAACCCGAAGGAAAAGTGGCATTAAAACCTTTTAAAAATAGTCAGGAATTAGTTGAGAAAACCATTCTTCTTTTCTCTAAGCTTCATCCAATTTTAGGGGAGTACCTCACGGTGATGCATGACAAAGGCTACCTTGATTTGGATGCCAGAAAAGGCAAAGCACCAGGTGGATATAATTACCCGTTGGATGAAATTGGGATACCTTTTATCTTCATGAATTCATCAGGAAAATTTCGGGATTTAGTGACGATGCTGCATGAAGGCGGACATGCCATTCACTCTTTTGTAACAAGAGATTTGGAACTTTGTTCTTTTAAACATACCCCATCCGAAGTGGCGGAACTAGCATCCATGAGTATGGAACTTATCAGCATGGAGCATTGGGATATTTTCTTTGAAAATTCTGAAGATTTAAAGCGTGCCAAGAAGGAACAATTAGAAGGATTGATTGATATTTTACCTTGGATTGCTACAGTAGATAAATTCCAGAATTGGGTATACACCCACCCAACCCACACCCGCGAGGAAAGGACAAATGAGTGGTTAAAAATCTATGATGAATTCCAGCAAGAAATAGATTTTACTGGTTATGAAAACTACAAAAAATCCATCTGGCAAAAGCAGCTTCATATTTTTGAAGTACCATTTTATTATATAGAATATGGCATTGCGCAATTGGGTGCTATTGCTGTTTGGAAAAACTTTAAACAAAATCCTGAAAAGGGTTTGGAAGGATATTTAAATGCTTTGCGCTTGGGTTACACCCAATCTGTACCTGACATTTATAAGGCTGCGGGGATAGAATTTAATTTCTCACGCAGCTATATAAAAGAGCTTGCAGCTTTTATAAAAGAAGAATTGAATAAACTTTAATCAACAATTTTGCGTTAATGGGCAAAAGTATTTCTTTTGGTTTCAAAACAGAATAATTATATTTGTAATCTAAAGAAATCGTAATCAGGAGTTCTATGATTAAAAACGCGAAGAAATTCTATTGGTTTCCACAGATTTTTTCTGTTATTATTTTATCTTTTATTGCCGCAAATTCCTTTGCCCAAACATATGGCAACGAATGGATAGTGCAAGGGCAGAAATACTACAAAGTAAAAGTATTTAAAAACGGGTTATACAAATTAGACGGCACTGTCTTAAGTGGCCTTGGCAGCCCTGCTGATGCAGAAATTTGGTGGCGGGGAAAGCAAATTCCTATTCAGGTTTCGGTGGCAGGAAGCAGTTTTAATAGTGGTGATTTTATCCTCTTTTATGGTGAAAGAAATAATGGAGATTTGGACTCAGCCCTCTATTATAAAACCAGCAACCAACCTCATAGAGATTACAGCATGTATTCAGATACTGCGGTGTACTTTCTTACCTTTAATAGCAGTGGTAGCAAACAAAGAATTACAACTACTCAGCAATACAAATCCACTTCTTATACTGCCCAAAAAGAATTTACTCAGGAGGCGGCAAAGTATTTTAATAATGCATACTCACCGGGAATTTGTATAGCCCAGAATATTTTGATGGGGAAGGCTATGTTAGTGATACTATTTCAGTTAGAAGTGCAACTTATTTTCTTAGAACTCCAAAAATAGTTAGTGGGGCTACGCCTGTTTTAGAGTATTTGTATTATGGCAAGTCAGATTTTGAAGATGCAAATACCTCTGGTGGTGATAAGAGAGACCACCATGTTAAGATTGAAATTAAAGGTGGGAAGAATGGGACTTTCAGAACAATTCGCGACGCGAGATTTAATGGTTATAGAACCTTACATGATACTGTAAATCTTTTAGAGTCTGAAATTAAAGATTCCACCTATATTAAATTTACAACCTTAGGGACTAAGGATGCTAATAACTCCTCAGTAGACGCTATTGCTATAGGGTATTTTAAAATTTCCTACCAAAGAGATTTTGATTTTGCTACTTTTTCTTCTTTCAATTTTAGTTTTAATAACTCCAATTCAGATTCATTAACTCATTTTGCATACTCAGGTTTTCCGGTCTCAACGCAACCCAATTTAAGTTTGTATGATGTAACAAATGGCGTAATCACTTCTGCTTTTTATGCAAGCAATTTGGTGCATTTTACTATTAAAAATTCAGGTGGAAAATCCAATTATTTTATTACTGATGATAACTCAATATCCACTTTGAGTTTGTCAAATTCATTTACATATACCTTCCCTGATTTTGCAGGGGGATATAATTATTTAATCATCACCCATAAATCTCTCAGCAGTTCTGTAGCACAATATTCTGCCTATAGAAGTACTACAAAAATTGACACCACAAATATTCTCATAAAGCCATATACAGTTTATACTGATGACCTCTATGACATCTTTTATTATGGGATGCATCACCCTGTTGCCATCCAACATTATTGTGCTTATATGTATAATAATGCTAACCCAAAACCTCTTTATGTATTCTTGATTGGTAAGGGCTGGCAAGTGGATTCTATGCGCCAAAATAATGGTTCATTTTATGGAAAAGATTTGGTGCCGACCATAGGTTTACCTCCCAGTGATATGATGTTTACCAGTGGTATTGATAACGATTTTAAAGGCTTTGATTTAACCCTAAACCCTATGATGGCTTTGGGAAGACTCACCGCACAAAACGATAATCAGGTGTTGACTTATCTCAATAAAATAAAAGAAAATGAAAGCCTCGGAAATGATTGGTGGAGAAAGAATGTAATCCATATTTCAGGTGGGGATGTAGGTTATATTCAAGGAGGAATTAAAGTTGAAATGGATGGTTTTAGGGACCAAATTAAAGGACCTTTCGTTGGTGCTAATGTTTGGAGTTATTACAACACAAGTACATCTTTTGTAAATATTACAGCTGTAAAAATAATTAGCCAAAAAATAGATGAGGGTGCTGGTTTATTGACCTACTATGGTCATGGGTCTCTTAATAGATTAGGAGTAGAGATTGGTTCCCCAACAGATGATTATCATAATGTTGGTAAATATCCTATAATGTATCTTAACGGGTGCAATGTGGGTAATCCAACACTATTCTCTTCAATAGGTGAGAAGCAACTTTTTACGCCATCTCGGGGCGGTATTATTTGGCTCTCACATTCTGCAACTACACTTACTGGTACATTGTCTTCTCAGATGACACGGTTTTATAACAACATGAATAACTCTCATTATCCATCTGATGTGGGCACACTTTGGAAGGAGACTATTATAGATGCTGATAGAGCAAAAGACTATGATACCATCACCCGTAATATTTATTTAACCTGGATTCTGCAAGGCGACCCCGCTGTTAAAATGCCTTTCAATAAACTGAATGATTATGCCATTTATGATAGCACCATAAGTCTTTTTCCTCCTGATGCAATTGCCAATTCTGACTCTGTTGCCCTAAGAATTGGGGTATATAATTTGGGCAAAGCCAGTAAGAACGATTCCTTTTTTGTGAAGGTGAGTCGCAATTTCCCAGCGGGTAATAACGTAACTTATCCTAACAAAAAATTTGCACCAGTTTATAGCAACGGCTATGTATATTTTTGGATGAAAAGAGATAAGGTAAATCAGGCGCAAGGCACCAACGATTTCACCATTACAGTTGACCCAGATAATCTAATTACAGAGGTTACCAAAACCAATAATGTAGTGAGGAAAGATATCTACATAAATGGAAATGGGGTAAGACAAATCTACCCTCCTGAGTTTGGGATAGAGCCAACCAACTCTCCACTTTTGGTAGCTCAATCCCGCAATCTTTTTGACTCTACCACAGGAGTATATTTTGAGATAGATACCAACCTTAGGTTTCAATCTCCAGCGCTGCAAAAATCACCTTTGCTTAAAGGAAATTTAATAACATGGAAACCAACTTTACTTACTAATGATACCACTGTTTATTACTGGCGTGTGCGCTTAGCAGATACCAGCAAAACATGGGAGGTTAGTAATTTTACTTATGTGCAAAACAGCCCTCCGGGTTGGAGTCAAAGCCATTGGCAGCAGTATAAAACTATTAGCAGTGCTGATATGACTGTGGATACTTCTGCAAGGAAGTTTGAGTTTGGTAAATTCTATCAATCTATTAAGTTGAATATGCACCCAAATTTTTCTTCTAACATGGGGATAAAACCACAGGGCTCTTTGGGATTATTAGCTCAGGTGGATGGGCGTGCTAATTTGGTGGCTGTAGAGTTTGATCAAAATAATTTGATTCAATATATCCCGTCCCCCGCAGCATTAAATTATAAAAGATATAAGGATAGAAAATGTGGGCTGCGTGCCTACAGGATGTTTAATATGAATAACCTAATTACCCCAACTCCCGGGGCTAATTGCGCTGATACAAATGTGCTTGGGCAGGACTCTTTTGTGGCTTGGGTGAAAAGGATTAAGCCCGGAAATTATCTTGGAATTGTATCCCGCGATGCCTTACCTAATTTTACAAAATATGACACCTCTGTTATCAATGCTTTTCATTTATTAGGGAGTAAAAAAATTGATAGCCTGCACGCAGATACCGCCTTTGATAAAAATACTGTCTTTCTTTTTATGGGCAGGAAAGGCTCCCCCGGACAAGTGATAGAAGAGAAGTTTAAGAAGTACACAAACCTCATTTACTCTACAGGGGATGAGTTAGAAATTAACCCTTTCATTTCTGGTAAAAGTAAAACAGGTAGTATCACCTCAATTACTATTGGGCCGTCCTCTTCTTGGAAGCAAGCCATACAAATGTACACCCCAATTGAACTGCCTTCTTATGATTCTGCGAGGCTTATAATTACAGGAATTGACACGCTAAAAGATGAGGTAGTGTTGGATACTTTTAAAGGGAATAAGAATATCTCTGGCATCTCAGCGCAAACCTATCCTTATATGAAAATAAGTGCTGATATGCAGGATGTAGTTAACCGTACCTCACCACAATTAAAGCTTTGGCAAATCCTTTTTGATGGTGTGCCTGAAGGTACTTTGGTGGTAGATAAAACCTTTAAGTTTAGTAAGCCTATTCTGCAATTTGGGGATAGCATTATTCTAAGGCTTCAGTATAAAAACATCTCAAAATATGCCATGAAAAAAGTGTTGGTTGTTATCACCAATACTGACCCCAGCAACAATACTTCTATACTACAAAAACAATATTACAAAGCCCTGCTATCTGGTGAATCTTTCTTTATTGATTACAGAGCTTTGAGCAATTCTTTTAAGGGTAAAAACATACTTCAGGTTTCTGTAAACCCCAATTATGAACAGCAAGAAGTAACCTTGGAAAACAATATCATCAACATACCATTTAAGGTTACGGGGGATGACCAACACCCAATACTTGATGTAACTTTTGATGGCAGGCACATTATGGATAACGAAATAATATCTGCCAAACCCACCATTGTAATTACGGATAAAGACGAAAATAAATTCCTGCCTTTAAAGGATTCTTCCCTCATTAAGGTAGTCCTTAAAAGACCCAATGAGACGCGTGACTCCATAAAATACAGCAGTGGAGAATTGCAGTTTTTCCCTGCTACCTCAAATGCAAAAGAGAACAAAGCCCGCCTTGAGTACCGCCCTAAAAACTTGGAAGACGGCACCTACGAACTCATTGCCCAAGGCTTTGATGTTTCAGGCAACAAAGCTGGCAACCGTGAGTACTCCATCCATTTTCAAATAATTAATAAGACCATGGTGAGTAATTTTTATACCTACCCCAATCCGTTTACCACTAAGGCGCATTTTGTTTTTACCCTCACTGGGAGTGAGGTGCCATCCTATATGAAAGTGCAGATTTTGAATATTACTGGCAGGGTGGTGAAGGAAATTAACAGAGAAGAATTGGGCAACCTACGCATTGGAAATAACGTAACCGATTACGCATGGGATGGCACAGATACCTATGGCGACAAACTCGCCAATGGCTTGTATTTATACCGCGTGGTGGTAAAGGATGCAGAGGGCAAAACCGCTGAGCACTATAAAACTGGTGGAGATAAATACTTCACCCATGATTTTGGGAAGATGTATTTAATGAGGTAGGCTCCCATCAAAACCCCCAACACCATAAGATACCTACGCCATGGCAACGTAATAACAGGCGGTGCCAGATATGAAGATTTCTTGGTAGAAGCTTTACAGAAATCCCTCCCTCATTACACTATAGAAACCCTTTGGAAAAAAGGCATCTTTAAAAAATGGAATAACCTTAAACTCATCTTTTGGGCATGGCAAAATGCCAATGCCAAGGTAAATATTGTGGTAGGCAGGTTGGCGCTTTCTTCCATCTTCCGCAATTGGTTTACAAATAACAAAACCATAATTGTACTGCATTATTTTGATGAGAGAGATGGCAAAGGCAATCTATTAAACCGCTATTATCAACTCCTTTTTTGGGTATTAAGGATGGCAAACCCCGCCAAAGTTTCTATAGTTTCTGTTGCACCTTTTTTTCAGGATTACTTCAAAAAGCTATTCCCGCGGCTGGAGGTTTTTCTCATCCCTAACCTCTTTGAAAACAACATTTACAAAAGCATTACTAAAAATACCAACCCAAAAAAAATACACCTTGGGCAATACTCTTTTAAGCAGGATGATGATATTTTTACCCTTGCAGAAAAGCTAAAAGCTGCGGGTTATGAGCCTTGGTTTTGCACCCTCAGGCAGGGGCAGGCGGGCAGTTTTCTTAACTATGATGTGGTGTTTGATTCCTCAGCTGGATACCAGCAAATGCTTGCGGGTTCCTACGCCACCATTGCCTTCACCAAAATAAATGAAGCATGGAACCGCGTTGCCCATGAGAGCCTTTTAGTGGGCGTGCCGGTGATTGGCTACAATAGGGGAGGACTTGGTAATTTGCTGCAAGAATCCAACGCCTACATAGTGCAAAATGTGGAGGAAGCATTGGCATTAATCACCTCTAATACCTTAGCAATAAAAACCCCCGCTGCTTTTTTTGAGAAGTATGATAGCGGCAAGCAGGTGGAATATATTGCTCCTTTAGTTGGGTTTATAAAGGGGTAATCTTCCCCTATACCAAATGAAATAAATCATCCACTGCCGGAGTAAAGGCAGAGATAAAACCTTCCCCTGAATCTAATAGCGCATGGTTGCCAAACTCAAGGTTTTTTGCAATTACCAACTCTAGAAAACTTTTGCTGGCAATTAAGGTTTCAGGCTCTTTGCTTTCAGGGTTATAGAATTGGCTGGCATACGCCATTATTGCTTTCATCTTTTTTTCTTCGTAGCCCTTAATATTTACTACAAAATCTGGCTTTAGTATTTTGTATTGTATTACATGGAATACATGCCTTGGGCGCCATGCTTCTTGTTTAGTACCATTCAAAGTGGTTTCTATTTTCACAAACCCACTTTGGAATGCCGCAGTTTTAACTAACTGTGCAGCTTTGGGGTGGTCAGGGTGGCGGTCTTCAATAGTATTTGTGATTACAATACTGGGTTGATACTCTCTTATTTTCTCAATTACTTTTAGGCGGTGGGCTTCATCATCTGTAAAAAAAACATCTTTAAAATCAAGATTTTCTCTTATGGTTAATCCCAATATTTGCCCAGCCATTTTAGCTTCTGCATCACGGATTTCTGCGCTGCCTCTTGTGCCCATTTCACCATGGGTTAGGTCAATAATCCCCACTTTATAACCTGCCTCAGCATGTTTAATTAAGGTGCCACCACAGGCAAGTTCGGCATCATCAGGGTGCGCCATTATAGCTAGTATGTCAAGTTTCATTTATCGTATTTCGTTTAGTGCAAATCTATCCTTTATTTTTATTCCACGTTCTGTATTTTCTACAGTGCAACATTCTGTAACTGGGTCATGTTCAAAAAAGAGGATGCTACCTTCTTCTGCACATTGGGGCAGGAGGTTAAGTTTCTCTTCCATGGTTTGTAAGGGGCGGATATCATATCCCATTACCCATGCTGTAGGTACATGATAACTACTAGGAATCAAATCTGCCAAAAAGATTATTTTTTTATCCTGATATTGAATTACGGGTAGCATCATGGCATCCGTATGCCCATTGGAATAGAGCAAAGAAATTCCGGGGAATAATTCCTTCTCACCATTCACAAATTTGAGGTGTCCGCTTTCCTGCATGGGTAAAATATTCTCTTTTAAGAAGGATGCTTTTTCACGCGGATTGGGTTGCATGGCTGCATCCCAATGTTGCCTATTTACCCAATAATTTGCATTAGGAAAGGTGAGTTCATATTTAGTTCTATCTGCATTCCATTGCACCCCTCCACCGCAGTGGTCAAAGTGCAAATGAGTAACAATATTGTCTGTAATATCCGTGGGTGAAAACCCATATTTAGCCAGAGATTTTGTGAGGCTATCCTCACCATGCAAGTAATAATATCCAAAGAATTTGTCATCTTGCTTATTACCCATTCCATTATCCACAAGAATGAGTCTGTCCTCAGTTTCAATCAATAAACAACGCATTGCCCAGCTGCACATATTGTTTTCATCTGCAGGATTTTGTTTTTGCCAAAGGCTTTTAGGCACTACTCCAAACATTGCCCCACCATCCAACTTAAAATGCCCCGTGTTGATGCTGTATAATTTCATGAGGCAAAGGTAAAACAGTTGTCAGTTGTCGGTTGTCAGTTGTCAGAAAAAAAGAGAGGTTTAAATCTCATTACCACGTTAAGGTTTAGATTGTTCCTTTCCACCTAATTTTGCCACATCAATTATCAACATGAAGAAAAAATTAATAGCACTGCTTTCCTTATTTATTGTAGTAAACTCTATCCAAGCTCAGGATGCTGTACTGGAAAAAAATCTTAAAACTCACCTTGAAGTTCTGGCTGATGATAATATGCAAGGCAGGCTCACAGGTACTAAATATGAGCAAAAGGCAGGGAAGTATATTGCTGACCAATTTAAAAAATACAATCTCAAACCTAAGGGCGATAAGGGTGATTGGTATCAG
>JAPLCZ010000188.1 GCA_026391915.1 Bacteroidota bacterium
GAGATTATCATCACACATGATAATGATTTCAGTTCTATCCATGCTTTTTCAGGTAAGCATAAGCCTTCTGTAATTTTGTTCAGGCATCAAAAAATAAATGCCTCTGTGGTATGGAGTATCCTTGAAAAACATTTGTCAGAATTAAAAGAAGATTTACTTCGCGGTGTGTTTGTAAGCATTGATGAGTATTCCATCAGGATTAGAGAACTCCCAATAAAAGGCTAATATTTTCTATATTTGGGCGGTAGGTTACTCCAATTCCACCACCGTTATTCCATCGCCGCCACTCTCTAAAGCGGCACTTGCAAAACTTTTAACAAAGCTATATTTCTTTAGCATCTCTCTTATCTTTTTGCGGAGGATGCCATCGCCTTTGCCATGCAAAATACGGAGGGAGTGGATGCTTAGCAGCAGTGCCTTATCCAATTGTTTTTCTACTTCCATCAGGGCTTCATCAGTGCGGTAGCCGCGCAGGTCAATCTCCTGAGAAAACTGCTCTGCTATTTTCAGCAAATCAATACTTCGGGTTTTTAGGTTTTCTTTGGCGGTTTGTGCCACAATCTCTAATTCGGATATGGGCATAAGGGTGCGCATATTCCCAAAACTCACCAGTGCTTTATCCTTGCGCACTTCCTCCACAATGCCGGATTCTTTGGTGTCGTACATCCTCACCTTCATGCCGGGTTTCAGGTCTTCGGGTTTTATTTTCTTTAGGGTTTCTTCTTTAATTTTTGTTATTTCTTTCTGTATGGCATGTTGCTGCAAACTGAATTCTTTCTTAAGTGACTCATGGTTTTTTGCGTGCTTAGATTTCTTTTCAAACTCGGCGACTAACTTCTCAAACCGCTGCTTAATGGTGTCCATTTCATGCGCTGATTTCTTTTTGGCTTCCAGTAAAAGTGCCTTTTTATTGGTCTCCAAATCCTCTTTGAGCAGGGAGTAAGTTTCTACCAAAGCATTCAGCCTTTTTTGGTCTTCATCCAGTTCTTTTATCCGTATGTTGAGGTAATGTTTGTCCGTTTCTAAAGTGGCAAGCAAGGCATCATAATCCTGAAATTTATCTTCTGTTTTTTTGCGGGCTGCATCAATTACTTTTTTGGGCAATCCAATTTTTGTGGCAATCTCAAAAGCATAGCTGGAACCCGGTTGCCCAATAGTTAATTTATACAATGGCGATAAAGTCTGCGTATCAAAAAGCATTGAGCCATTGATGATGCCATCCGTATTAGTAGCAAAAACTTTAAGGTTGCTATAATGTGTATTAATCACCCCAAAGGCATTTTTCTGATTCAGCTTTTCCAGCATTGCCTCTGCTATTGCCCCGCCTGATTTGGGGTCAGTACCCGTACCAAATTCATCAATAAAAAAAATGGTGGAGTGGTCTGCCTTCTCCAAGAAATATTTCATGTGGCGCAGCTTACTGCTGTAAGTGCTCAACTCATTATCTATGGATTGCTCATCACCCAACTCCACAAAAATCTGATTGAAAACTGTGAATACCGAATCAGGGAAAGTAGGAACAAGTAAGCCTGCCTGCAACATCATTTGTAGTAAACCAACGGTCTTTAGCGCCACCGATTTTCCGCCTGCATTGGGTCCACTAATTAATAGGATTCTTTCTTTAGCATCCAACTTCATTTCAAGGGGGATGGTATCCTTATCCAGTTTGTTATTGTGGAGGTAAAGTAGCGGGTGAAATGCCTTGATTAAAAAGAGTTTTTTATCCTCAGTAATCTCAGGCAAATGCGCTTTGAGTTGACGGGCAAAAAGCGCCTTAGCACGGATGAAATCAAATAAACCTGCCAGCTTTTGATAGAATCTTAAATCTTCTGCATAGGGGCGGATGTCATCAGTAAGTTCTTTGAGAATTCTATAGATTTCCCGCTTCTCTTCTTGCTTTAAAGCAAAATGTTCATTGCTGATATCAAGGGTTATTTCGGGCTCAAGAAACACTGCTTTTCCCGTGGCAGATTCATCATGGATGATGCCTTTGAATTTGCGTTTGTGTTCTGATAAAAGCGCCACCACACGCCTCCCGTTTTTAATACTTTCTCCACCGGAAGCCAACCAGCCATTCTTTTCGCAATCAGATAAAATCTTATTAAAAGCTCTATCAAGTTCCCTTTCTTTGGATTTTATATTCTTCCTAATCCCATCCAAAACGGGTGAAATACCACTGCGCACTACACCTTCTTCAGAGATGATATGGTCAATACTTTTGTATAATTCTTTTTGGAAAACCTGATTGCGCAGGAGGGATTGGAGGGCGGGGTAAGGAACGGAAGCCTCACCTAAATCCTCTCCAAAGAAGAGGACTTTACCGCCACCTAATTTAGTACTCTGATGCCTTTCTTGCCCCTCTCCCTTTTTGTCCTTCTCCTTTGGAGAAGGTGTCCGAAGGACGGATGAGGTCATGGGTTGGGATGAGGCTTCAAAAAACTCAAACACCTCTTTCATCAAACCCAAAAACTGTTTTAGCATAAAGAATTGCTCTTCCCCAAAAACAGAATTGGCAATGGAGAGATACCCAATCTCTGCATCCAGCAAAATATATCCTTGTGATGGGAAGGCTTTTCCTTCTTCCATCAATGATTTCATTTCATGCACCTGCATAAGCGTCTTGCGAATGAATTCAATATCAGCACTTATCCTTATTTTATCAACACACGCCAACCCAAGTTCGCTGATGCAATGCTCTTTTACATGAACAATCAACTTATCAAACTCAAGCTTGCTCTCAATGTTTTGGGGATATAAAAGGGCGTATTTCATTTGTGGCAAAGTTAGAAGCTCAGCCTAACTGAATTTGCCTAAACTTTATTGCCCATAAACAAGAGAGCCGCAATAAGTAATCTTATTGCGGCTCTGAAAACCAAAACATGAAAAGAGGCTGATTCTTTTGATACTTACACTGCGGTTTTCAAAAAGTGGAAGCCATTATTTTAAACGTACCCTCAAACAATAACCTGGTGTATGCAACCCACTGGGATAGAGATGCCGCCTTTAAGGCTGACAAACTTATCGGTAGCTGCCCACACTGTTGTTTCCACGTCACGTAATCCTTTTTTAGTTTCAAATACAATCCTGCATTTTACATGATAAAGATTACCAAGAATCATGGCTCTATATAAATCAGAAACTCGTTTCTTTTTAGCAAAGTCATTACTTAATACTTCCTCGCCGGTGAAATTCATCCCAAGGATTTGTTCCTTGTCAATTTGTGTAGGTGTTTATGTATGCATATTATTTGTTGGTTTTAGATTGATACAAAACTACCTTCTCTGCAAAGGGGCAATCTGTAGCATACCCAACTCAAATCTCATTTGTAAGATTATCAACTTAAACTTAGCTTTTGAGTTAAATCTCAAGTGATATAAAACTCAAAAATTAGCAAAAGCAGCCAACTGAGGCTGTATTTTAAAAATAACTCTAATTAATCCACCATGTAATAATTGTTGATTTGAAAAGAATAAACTCAACTTTTCATTACTCCTTCTTTAGGTTATAATATTTTGCGCTAATGAAAAGCTAAAACACTCTTGTTAATCAAAGCCAATTGGGCGAAAATTTAATTTATGGAAGACAAAACCACTTTAGAATTCTCAACTAATACCTTCAATTTTTGCAGTAGTCAGATTTTTTCCCTAATCTTGAAGTCTTAAAAAACCCAACTCATGAGAATCAGCCGCCGGAGGGTAAAATTTTACGGACTGGTATTAATTAACTATTTCCTTATGCTTGCATTTGCAGGTATAGTATTACTCTATGAAGATAATGGAGAAATCCTTTTGGGCAAGGGAGTAAGCAGCAATGGGCTGAGCATTTTTTCAATTCTACTTTATCATGTTTATAGGTATGCACTAAACTTTCCATTTGGGGCTTATAACTGGTTTAATGATGATTTCCTATACACTACTATTTATTATATAGTACCTAACAGCATTTTGGCGGGCTGGGTGCTGTTAAAGATTTATCCTCACAAACGCAAAAGGCTTGTTACTTATTTGCAGGCAATAATGGTTGCACTACTTCTGCTAATTGTAATCTATACTATTCTCTATTTATTCCTAACCGGATTTCATTTTTAGGATGGTATACATGAGTAATCATAAGTTCAATTATTTTGATTCTAAGAAGGGTGATGATGTAATTGTGTTTATTCATGGGTTTCCTTTTAACTGTAAAATGTGGGATGGGCAGCTTGATTATTTTAGAGATTATTACAGATGCATAGCCTACGATATACGTGGGTTTGGCAAATCAAAAACAGAACACTACTATTTCTCCATTGATTTATTTGTTGAAGATTTAAAAGAATTATTGGATGAATTATCCTTACCTAAAGTTACCCTTTGCGGGCTATCAATGGGTGGCTATATTGCTTTAAGGTTTATAGAGAAATATCCTCAATATATAACTAGACTAGTACTTTGCAATACCAAAGCAGAGGCTGATAATAATGATGGAAAAGCAGGGCGCGCCAACTCCGTCCAAAAGATTTTGAAGGAAGGCAAAGCAGCTTTTGTGGATGGATTTATCCACGCCATCTTTACAGATAACTCCATCAAAGAAAATAACCCTTCAGTTGATGCTATTAAAAATATGATGATGGCTGCTGATGAAAAAGCCATCTGCCATACCCTGATTGCACTTGCAGCAAGGACGGACACCACAAACGTATTAAGTACTATTCAAATCCCAACCTTGATAATCACAGGCGAAAAAGATATTATTGCACCACCAAAAATTGTGGAAGAGATGCATAGCAAAGTTTCAAAATCCGAAATAAAAATTATACCCAATGCAGCGCACATGAGTAACCTTGAGAACCCCGAAATCTTCAACCAAACTATTTTAAATTTTCTTACCAATAAAAAATAAACATCAATGAATAATCGTATTTGGATTCTATTAGTTTTTGCAATGTTTGCACTTAACCTCTCTGCCCAAAAGGACACTTTATACATCTATGAAGTAAGCCCTGAACAGCCTGAGGCAAAGGAAGTAATTAAGTTCAGAAAGCTACATGCGAAAATTTACATGGCTGCCATCAATGGTGCTATCACCGCCTATAAGGATAGAAAATTAACCCAAAAAATTCCACCTAAAGATGTAAAGAGTCAGGGAACGGTAAAAGTAAAAGTTCAGATTTCTTTAGATGCCGAAGACCCTGATAAACTCACTGATACTTTTGAAACCAAAACTGTGGATTTAGAAACTATAGATGAATATTTTGTGGTTGGTGTTTGGGCTACTGGGCAAGAACCAAAGATTACTGCCATTGCACCTGCCTATAAAGAGAACCTTCTTGACCCCCATTACAAAGCACAATTCTGGCTTTCTTATGAGGAGTGCACCCGCCTTTTTAACCAGCCGGAGATGATTGCCCTAAGAGAAAAATTCTTGAATCCACCCAAATACTAATGGGTTGTTTGTAGAATGATTTATCTTTTTATTGCCATTATTGGCGCCTCTCTTCTATATCTTATTTTCAAAATTTTTGAAATTAAAGGAGTACATGCTGAGGCAGGCATTATGGTCAATTATATCACCGCAACTATCTGTGCAGCAGTGGTGGCGGGAGGAACACCAGTCAATTTTATTAACACCAATTCATCAGCAGAACTAATAAGTTGTGTTTGTCTTGGTGTTGGGTTTTCTTTAACTTTTACTTTGATTGGTGCTGTTACCCGCTTGCTTGGTGTGGCGGGTGCTACTATTATTTCAAGAATGAGTTTGGTGATACCTGCCGGCTACTCCATTATATATTTTGGTGAGAAACTTAGCATGCTGAAAGGTGCAGGAATTCTCATTGCTTTGCTTGCAATTTACTTTACTGTAAAAAGCGAAGATGAAACTGTGAAAAAGAAATATGGAATCTCCTCCATATTAATTCCTATCCTCGCTTTTATTGGCGTTGGGCTTACAGATTTATTTATGAAATATGTGGAGAGAAATTATTTCCATCCGGTGATGGATTTGAATTTTGCCACCTTATTATACGCCGCTGCATTTTGCGGGGCTACTGTTTTATTCTTTATTAATAGCAGGAGGTTTGGAGAATTCCTGAAAACAAAAACTTTGGTTTGGGGAATTTTATTAGGCGTTGCCAACTATGGTTGCCTTTACTTTTTCCTGAAAGCACTTACCTCAGGGCTTGATGGCTCTGTAATTTTTCCACTAAACAGTGTGGGGATTGTAATAGTATCCACTACAGTTTCTGTATTATTTTTTAAAGAAAAACTAAACCTTTCCAATAGCGTGGGTATGGCGCTGGCAATTGTTTCAATTCTGTTGATTGCGTATTCGTAAGAGAGAGTTCAGAGTTCGAAGTTCGAAATTCAGAGTTTGAAGTTGAGAGGCTAAATAACCAGAATTTCTTTCCTTATCTTTGAAGTAAACCTGAGTCATCAAATCTGTGAATTATGTAACTTCTTTCTAAAGTTATGTAATGGTTTAGGGCAGCTGTTAAGCACACCTTTGTGGTAATATCTAAGAGAAAAAACCATTTGAAACTTTATATTAAATACATGGTAAGTGGCCGTTGCAAAGCGGCGGTAAGGGATGAGTTAAAAAAACTAGGGCTTCACTTTGTGGTTGTGGATTTAGGTGAGGTGGATGTGATGGAAACCCTTAGCACAGAGCAATGGGATGAATTAAAATTTGCTTTATTTGAAATTGGTTTTGAACTGATGGATGATAAAAGAGCCATGCTGATTGAAAAAATCAAGAACGTAGTTATTGAGATGGTGCATCACACAGAGGAACTTGTGAAGGTAAACTTCTCATCCTTTTTAAGTGAGAAATTAAATCATGATTATACTTACCTCTCTAATCTTTTTAGTGAGGTGCAGGGTACCACCATTGAGCAATTTATTATCTCTCATAAAATAGAACGTGTAAAAGAATTGTTGATTTATGGTGAGCTAAACCTTACCGAAATATCCTACAGAATGAACTACAGCAGTGTGGCGCATTTATCAAATCAGTTTAAAAAGGTAACGGGGCTTACCCCTTCTCATTTTAAGCAATTAAAAGAAAAAAGGAGAACCCCTATTGAGGAGATAGGGAATGAAAATTTATCATGATGCAAACAAAAAAAACGGATGATGAAGTAAAAGTTTTTAACGAACATTTTTATAAAATTTTTGAGATGAGCCCATCTGCCACTATCATTACAGAAATTGAAGACGGCAAAATACAAAATGCCAACACAGCTTTTTGTAAATTATTTAAAGTGGATGCTGAAAATATCAAAGGGAAAACTGCTGTAGAATTAAACCTTATTTCAGCAGATGTACGTAATGCGCAAGCCAAAGAAAACATAAAAAAAGGAGGGGTACGTGGTGTAGAAATAATAATGCAGGATGCCAATCATCAGCAAAAATCAATTCTGCTTTCCAGTGATATAATTGATTTGGAAAATAAAAAATATTTTCTCTCAACGCTGGTTGATATTACTGAACATAAAAAAAATGTGGATAGTTTAAAACATCTTGCTTCTATTGTAGAATCATCTGATGATGCTATTTTTAGTAAATCAATTCATGGAATAATACAGACTTGGAATAAAGGTGCTGAGAAAATGTATGGATACTCCCGCACTGAAGCAATTGGTAAACATATATCAATAATTATCCCCCCCGATTATTTGGATGAAGAGAAAATAATTAATAAAAAAATAAATAACAATGAAAGCATAGTGCATTACGAAACTGTTCGT
>JAPLCZ010000082.1 GCA_026391915.1 Bacteroidota bacterium
GGTTACACCACTTTAGAGCAAATGCTGTTTCATGATATGGTAATGAATGTGCCAGTGCAGCACCTGAAAGAACAGGCAAACGGAGAGTTAAATAAGGTGATGAAAAACCAGAATATTGACATCCCCATTGGCAAAACAGTGCGTGTGGATGCTTTGATACGTGGTAACATTAAAAAGCCCACCATCAAATTCTCTCTTAAAAACCTTGCAGGCAATTTAAAAGATGCCATAAAAGATAAGGTGAAGCAGGAGTTTGATAAGCAGAAAAAAGAATTGGAACGCAAAGCCAATGAAGAAAAAGATAAAGCCATACAACAAGGTGAGGCGAAGAAAAAGGAATTAGAAAACCAAGCCCGCCAAAGAGCCGAAGAAGAAAAACGCAAGCAAGAAGAAGCCATCCGCCAAAAAGCGGAAGAAGAAAAAACCAAACTCAAAGAACAAGGGAAAAACAAGCTGAAGGATTTGTTTAAGAAGTAAGTTTTATTCATCCTAAACAACTTCTTATAAGGGCGCTAACCAACCTTAAACATTAAACCTGAAACTTTTCTTTACAACTTTCAATTCCAAACTTTTTTCTGACAACTGATAACCGACAACTGACAACTCCTCCCCCTACCTTTGCCCTATGGAAATGAGTTTTAAAAAAGGGGAAATAATACCCGATGTGGAGGTGGTGGATATTGGTGATAAAGGGAAAAGTATAGCCAAAAAAGGGGAGTTTGTAATTATTACAGAGAAGGTGGTACCGGGGGATGTGGTGGATATTTTCCTCTATAAAAAAAAGAAGAATTATGGTGAGGGAAACGTAAGGGCTATCAAGCAATTTTCGCCCATCCGTATTGAGCCCGTATGCCAACATTTTTATGATTGCGGTGGCTGCAAATGGCAAAATATAAAATATACTGAGCAGTTAAAATTCAAACAAAAACAAGTGTTTGATACCATTGAACGTATTGGTGGTGTGAGTGCTGAAATCAAGCACCCCATCCTTGGTTCGCAGAAAACGGAGTTCTACCGCAACCGTTTGGATTATGCTTTTAGCCACCAAAGATGGGTGTATAACCATGAAGATTTAAGACGTGAGGATGCCCCGCCGGGTTTGGGTTTTCATATAGCGGGTAAGTTTGATAAAGTGTTTGATGTGTTGAAATGCCATTTGCAGGAAGAGCCTTCCAATGCTATACGCAATGGGTTGCGGGAATACACCATTGCAAAGGGCTATGAGTATTTTGATTTGAGGAGGCAGACTGGTTTTTTGCGTTCTCTTATTATCAAATCCACTGGCATTGGTGAGGTTATGGTTATCCTTGCTTTTTTTAAAAATGATGAGGAAGCAATTGCTGATGTTTTGGGGTATCTGCAACAGAATTTCCCTGCTATTAGTTCGCTGTATTACGTTATCAACCCCAAAGCAAATGATAGCGTTTATGACCTTGAACATATCCTACATTCTGGCAAAAGCTATATCACTGAGAAGCTGAACGGGATTACCTACAGGGTGGGGCCAAAGTCATTCTTCCAAACCAACCCTTGGCAGGCTGAAACCCTTTTTAAACGCACCAAAGAAATGGCAGGGCTCACAGGTAATGAATTGGTTTACGACCTCTATACAGGTGTTGGGAGTATTGCTCTTTACATTGCAGATTCCGCCAAAAAAGTGATTGGGATAGAAACCATTGATGAAGCAATTGACTACGCCAAAACCAATGCATTGGATAATGGAATTACTAATTGTGATTTCTTTGCAGGGGATGTAAAAAAGATAGTGAATGATGAATTTGTTTTGCAAAATGGGAGGCCTGATGTCATCATTACAGACCCACCCCGTGCCGGAATGGATGCCTCTGTAGTTGCTAAAATCTTGGAGTTAGCACCTCAAAAAATTGTGTATGTGAGTTGTAATCCATCCACACAGGCTAGGGATCTACAACTCCTCAGTGCCCTTTATGATGTTAAAGAAATTCAGCCCGTGGATATGTTTCCCCACACACACCATGTGGAGAATATTGCACTGCTGATAAAAAGGTAATGCTACTTCTGCTACCTTGTTTGGTGAGCCACCATAACTGATAAAATTGTCACCCTGAGCTTGCCGAAGGGCGGAATAACATGGTTCGGCAAGCTCACCATGACAGCAATTGCAAATGTGAAAAATCTATTCTGTCTTAAGGATTACACTGCTTATAAAGAAATAAAAAACTATTTCTCTAGTTTGTCTTGGAGTCTTTCAAGGCTGTATTCAATATCACGCCCAATGGTTTTGCCGGCAAACAAGGCAATGTATTTCCCTATGGGGTTATACTTCCCTACTTTACCTGCATTCTCCCAAATCACCTCTGTTTTACCATCTTCTGTAGGGAAAATAATTATCTGCCCTTTGCTGGCGCGGTAACTCACCATATCTATCTTATAACCAATCCGTGCATTATGGATGCTTTCGGTAATCGTAATTATGCCATTGCCCAATTTTTTGCTACTCCATTTCATACAACCGCCAACACCAACAGTATTTCCGGGGCACTCATAGGTAAATTTTGAGAGCCTGTCCGCAGACCATGCACTCCACTCAGGCCAGGTTTTTAAATCATTAATTTTTTCAAATACCTTTTCTATGGGAGCATTGATGGTAATTTTCTTTTGGAACTTCCAAGTGCTAGGGAAAAACAGCGCACTTATCCCCAAAAGGATAGAAGTGAAAACAAGAGCAATAATTAAAGCGATGAAAATTCTCCGCATTTGGGGGTTGGTTTTTCTTTAAGTTTGGCAAGATAGAAAAGATTTCTTGAAACTTGGGTTTTATTAAGAAAAAAACTCAGCCTTCAGAAAAATAAAGATATAAACTGCCAGAGATTCACAGATTAAAAAAATCTGTGAATCTCTGGCAAAAATCTATTCTCCCCAACATCTAATTTAGGTTTTGTGGTTAAATGTTCCCCTAAATTTGCACCCACAATGGCAATGGATTTTAAAGAGGTTTTTGAGCAATGGAGCTGGCAGGAGGCATCTGAAAAGATATACGCCAAAACCGCGGCAGATGTGGAAAAAGCCCTTGCCGCCACCCATAAATCTTTGGATGATTTTGCTGCTTTGGTATCCCCTGTTGCTGCGGATTATCTTGAACAAATGGCGCAACAAAGCCATGCCCTCACCCAAAAACGCTTTGGCAAAACCATGCAGATGTATGTGCCGCTTTACCTGAGCAATGAGTGCCAAAACATCTGCACTTATTGCGGTTTTAGTTTCACCAATCAGATAAAACGCACCACGCTAACTGATGCCCAGATTTTGGCGGAGGCGGAGGTGATTAAACAAATGGGGTATAGCCATGTGCTGCTGGTAACTGGTGAGGCAACCCAAACCGTTGGGGTGGATTATATCCTCAATGCCATTAAAATATTAAAGCCACATTTCTCCAATATCTCTATTGAGGTGCAGCCTTTGGAAGAAGAAGAATATGCCCTACTGGCTCAGGAAGGGCTATATGCTGTGTTGGTTTATCAGGAGAGCTACCACCAAGAGACCTACAAAAGCTACCACCCAAAAGGTAAAAAATCTAACTTTAATTATAGGCTTGATACGCCGGATAGGCTGGGCAGAAATGGTATTCATAAAATTGGTTTAGGGGTATTGATTGGGTTGGAGGATTGGCGTGTAGATTCATTTTTCTGCGCCTTGCATCTGGATTATCTAGAGAAAAAATATTGGCAAACTAAATACGCTATTTCCTTCCCGAGGTTGCGCCCTGCCACGGGTATTATTGCCCCTAATTTTATTATCTCTGATAAAGAATTGGTGCAGCTAATTTGTGCCTACCGCCTCTTTAATGAGAACCTTGAACTCTCCATTTCCACCCGTGAGAAAGCGGAATTCAGAGATAAATTAGTGAGGCTTGGGATAACGAGTATCAGCGCAGGTAGCAAGACAAATCCCGGTGGCTATGCCGTAACCCCCGAAGCCCTTGAGCAGTTTGAAACTGACGACAACCGCAGCGCCACGGAGGTTGCCGCCATGATACGCAACCAAGGCTACACAGTAGTTTGGAAAGATTGGGAAACAACCTATGCCTGATACCCATTTCAATAGTTTTTTTAGCAGGCAGATGCGCTTGGAAGGCATTGGCATAGAGGGGATGCAAAAGCTCCAAGATGCTAAAGTTTTAGTGATAGGTGCAGGCGGATTAGGTTGCCCTGTCATCATGAATTTGTTCAGCGCAGGTATAGGCGCTATTGGCATTGCTGATGCTGATAAAGTGGAAGCCCACAACCTCCACCGTCAGCAGCTTTATACCATGGCTGATGTTGGTAAAAAAAAGGTAGATGCCCTCAAAGAAAAACTGCCCCTCTCCTACCCTTTTTCTAACTTCGTTTTCTTTGAGGAAAGAGTAGCGGAAAGCAACATCCTTCCCCTTATTTCCAACTACGATATTATTATTGATTGCACTGATAATTTCCCTACAAGATATTTAATAAATGATGCCTGCGTGATGGCTGATAAACCCTGGGTTTTCGCCTCTATTGAGGGTTGGGAAGGGCAATTGACAGTTTGCAATACCATAGTTGATGACACTGCTAATAATGGTTGTCATGGTGAGCTTGCCGAACCATTTTATTCCGCCCTTCGGCAACCCTTCGGCAAGCTCAGGGTGACAGAGGGTGACAATGATGCCTACTCATCAACCATGGCAAAAAGCCCCACCTACCGCTGCATTTTCCCAGAACCCCCTCTGGATATTGATGCGCCCAACTGCGAAGAAACTGGAGTCTTAAATACTTTTACAAATACCCTTGGCAGCATGCAAGCGCATGAGGCAATCAAGATTGTTTTGGGAATGAAATCCAACCTCGCAGGCAAACTTCTTATCCTTAATTTTGCTACTACAGAGTTCAACACCATTGCTTTTGAAAGGCAGGAGGAAGAGGTAAAAAAAATCAGAAACAGTTCCTTTCCCGAAGCTTCGGGATTCAGGATGACAACAAACTCACCTGTCATGCTGAGGCACAGCCTGCCCCGACACTTCGGGGAAGCAGCTCCTAATAACACCGAATTAGAAATAGAAATCCCACTCCCAACTGATACCACCCACTACCGCCTTATTGATATTCGTGAGGCATATGAATTTGAAGAAAGCCCTACAGAGGCAGAGAATATTCCTTATCATGAATTGCTTGCAAAAGCCCCCGAACTCACTGGCAATATTCTTTTAATGTGTGATACGGGTAAGAGAAGCCTTATCCTCGCCAAACATTTGCGTGAGGTGTTAAATTCTGATAAGATTTTTAGTTTGAAAAGGGATTGAAGAGAGGAATACTAAAGCTCCTCCGCCATTGCAATCAACTCTGCAATGTCAAGCGTTTTTACCGTGTCGCCTTTATCTTTTTCTGTAACACCTGTGGATAGCATTACCATGCAAAATGGGCAACTCATGGCAATAATATCTGCACCTGTAGCAAGGGCTTCTTCGGTGCGTTCTGCATAAACTTCTTTGTTTCCCTTTTCGGCATCTTTAAAAACCTGTGCACCGCCAGCACCACAGCAAAAACCAGTGGCACGGCTGCGTTTCATCTCGGTGAGTTCCACATCAAGGGCTTTAATTACTCTGCGTGGGGCTTCATAAATACCGTTTGCCCTACCTAAATAACAGGAATCATGGAAAGTGATTTTTTTACCTTTAAATGCAGCACCACCTTCTATTTTTAACTTTCCAGAATCTATTAGCGTTTGTAGAAATTCACTATGATGCGTTACCTCATAATTGCCGCCCAATTCTTTGTATTCATTCTTAAGCATATTGAAACAATGTGGGCAAGTGGTAATAATTTTTTTGATATCATACCCATTAAGCACAGCAATATTATTAGCTGCCATCATCTGGAAAATGAACTCATTACCGGCGCGCCTTGCGGGGTCACCAGTGCAGGCTTCTTCAGGGCCAAGCACTGCAAATTTTATATCAAGATGATTGAGAATCTTAACAAAAGCTTTAGTGATTTTTTGTGCCCTTTGGTCAAAAGAACCAGCACATCCTACCCAAAAAAGCACATCAGGAGATTCTCCACGGGCTACAAATTCTGTTATTAAAGGAACCTTCATTTGCTACTAATTTCTATGTAATTATTGAACTACTTTTTCCACCACTTTGCCATCAAAAAAAGCACCTATGTTGGAGGAAAGTGAGATGGTGTTGCTAAGCCCTGCGGCATGGAAACTTGCCACGCCATAAGAGATGAAAAATTTATAAACTTTAATCCTGATACCACCTGAGAAGCCCACCAAACCACGATTATCAGGCAATGTCATCTCCTTTCTGAGTTTGTGGTTATACCCAAATTGCAACTGAAATCCGGGAGTTAAAAGCACCTCTGCCCCTGCGGTAATATGCCTTGCAATTTTCTCAGAGAAAGGAATGGTTTCTACAATATCCAACCCTGTTTGCAAATCCTTTTGAGGCGTTTTATTGGTGTTGATGTAGGTGAGGTCATACTTCTGCAAATCATGCAAACCAAGCGAAAATCTTAGCGGTGCATGTTTGGGTTTATAGCTCATTCCGTACTGGATTTCAAAAGGCAACGGTTCATGAAACTGTGAGTAAGTTTTAATTTGATTGCCCATATTTTTTATCACAACGCTTACAGTAAAATTTTTTTTAGGGTCATAATAAGTTCCACCAATATCCATGGCAACTCCATAAGATTTATAGCTCTCCAATTGTGAATAAAGAAACTTTGTGGTGATGCCATATGAATAGTTTTTCCATTCGCGGGAAGCTTGCAAAAAGATATTGTATTCGGCTGCGGTGAAGGTGCCTAATTTGTTTCCATAAATATCAGTGCGTTCAAAAGTGCCGTAGTTGATGTAATGCAATCCCGCAGAAAAATTTGCCACGCTATCCACCGTAAATGCACCAATAAAAGAGCCCACACTTATGTCTTTTATGTAGTTAATATATGATGCTGAAAAGCAAGTACTCATTTGCTTATTCAGCAGTGCCGGGTTTTGTATGGCAAGCCCAACATCATCATCTTTTATCATGATGGAATTACCACCTAGCGCCGCAGTGCGTGATGTGGAAGGAATATTCATAAATTTATAAATCCCAAAGCCGCCAATCTGAGCATTGAGTTGTTGGCTGCAAATAATAAAAAATAGTACGGTTAGTTTCTTCATAAAAATTTAGAAATTAAACCTGCTTAACGAATTTAATTTGGAATTATTATTTTATGAGGCAAAAGTAGAGAAATTTATTGAGTGAAGATGTGAGTTTTCAATTCAACTTTGAAACTTTGTTTCAACTCTATTGTGAACTTTAAAATTTTAAAATAACCACATAGATACATAGTTTTTCTATGTATCTATGTGGTTAAAAGTGTTAGTTTATAAGACCACATAGGCTGAATAAATTCAGCATTACACTTATTGAACCCTCTTGATTTGATTGCCAATCATTGCATTGTTTAGCTTTGCACCATGAATACTAAAGCAGATGCATTCACCAAACTATTGGAGGTGGTTTATGAACTCCGCCAAAAATGCCCTTGGGATAAGGAACAAACTTGGGAAAGCCTCCGCCCATTAACTATTGAGGAGACTTATGAACTCACCGACGCCATTATAAGTAATGATGCAAAAGAGGTTAAAAAAGAGTTAGGTGATGTGCTACTCCATGTGCTTTTTTACGCCATGATTGGTGAAGAAAAAAAGGAGTTTGATATTGCAGAAGTCTGCAATGCCCTGCGTGAAAAACTTATCATCCGTCACCCGCATATTTATGGTGATGTGGTAGCAGATACCCCTGATGCTGTGAAGAAAAACTGGGAACAGATCAAATTAAAAGAAGGTACTAAAAGTGTACTTGCTGGTGTGCCTAAATCATTGCCGGCATTGGTAAAAGCAAGCCGGCTACAAGATAAGGCCAGCAGTGTTGGGTTTGATTGGGACTCCCCTGCTGATGTGCTAAATAAAGTGAAAGAAGAATTTGCAGAACTTACTGAAGCGGTTGATTCCCTCTCCAAAGAAAAGATGGAAGATGAGTTCGGGGATGTGCTTTTTAGCCTCATCAACTATGCACGTTTTATTGGCGTTTCTCCTGACAATGCACTGGAACGCACCAACCAAAAATTCATTCGCAGATTTACTTATTTAGAAGAACAAGTTTCCAATAAAGGTTTGCAATTGCAAAACATGACTTTAGAAGAAATGGATACATACTGGAATGAAGCTAAGAAACAAGAAAAGCAATCTTAATCCGTCAATAAAGAAAATACAAATATGGTAACCCCAATAACAGATACTGAGAAAGAAAAAATAATCAATAGCCCTGCGGCAATCATTAAATACTATGCTGATTGGTGTGGCTCATGCCGCCTCTTTGCACCTATTTTTAAAAGAAATTCTAATGATGAAAAATATGAGAGCATTGATTTTTTTGAAGTGGATGCCGAAACAAATCCTGAACTCAGGAAACTTGGAGGCGTAACTAATTTGCCATTCTTTGCTACCCTAAAAAATGGTATAGTGCAGGAGGCAGGGAGTTTCTCCAAAGAAGAAAGATTGGTGGAGATGCTGGAGAAAATTTTGACCTAAACAAACGAATTTACTTCCTCTTCTTCTTCCGAATCACATACTCATACTTGTATGTGTTGGTATTAATTCCTTTGTAGTTAAAGAAGAGTTCCTCTTGCAATAAACCATCTTGATTATAGTGCCACTCATAGCGGTTATTATATCCAGGGATTGAGTAATAAAACTCTTGGGTGAGTTTATTCCCCAAAGCATTATAGGTATAAGTGTATGATGTCGTATCCTCTGTTTTTTTTCTGTATCCAACACGGGGAGGTACTGAGTCAGCCGCCGAATAAGAGGTGGTATAAATTGTTTTTTTAGAGAGGAATTTTGTCTTTTCATCAAACAGAAAAGTGGTAACAATAGAGTCGTAAGAACCACCCGTAAAATACTTCCAAAGTACTTCTCTCAAAGGTTTATCATCAGGTGTGTATTGCACTATTCTCTTCCTCTCTGGTGTTCCATCACTATGTCTGAAGTCTTCCTTAAGAATGAGTTTATTTCTATTATCAAAGAAGAAATAGCGGCGTTGGTATTCATCAAAACCTACCAAAGCACTCTCTGATAAAATATGCTTCTGGGCATCCCAAGTGTAGGTAGAGTTATAATCATAAGTTCTGGAAAAAGAGACTTTATCGCCTCTGTATTCAAACTCATAATCTCTACGAAAAAACTCATCAGTGCCTTGTGCAGAATCAATAAAGCTAATAATTTGTTGGTGGGTATTGTACTCAAAAGTCTGACGATTATAAGGCGATTTAAGATAGACCATCCTGCCGTTGGTGTCAAAAATTCTGGTGCTGCGCAAAATCTTTTTGCCACTATCCAAAGCATACTTTTTCTCTGCTGCAACTCTAAGAGATTTGAACTTTTTTACCTCTGCATCTTCCTGTAAAAAACGAAGTTCTTCATACTGCGCCTTGGCAGAAAATGAGGTGAAAGTGAGAAGAAGAATGAGGAGTTTTAAGTTGTAATTCATAGTTGAGATATGTATTTGGCAATACAAATATAAGGGGTTAAAACTTTCTAATGAGTCTAAAGTTTTTGATGCTGTCAAAATCCGCTGAGGTTGGTTTTTGTTCTTCTTTTGAAATTGAATTAATAGCCCCAATATACAGAGTTGCGGATAGGTTTTAATCTTTCCTCTCTTGTGCCGGAGGTCATATTGGTATCCGTCATGGCAGGGAAACCCTGTATTTTAAACTCAACTTTCCGTTTTCCTGAGGCAAAAGGAAGGTTGAAATAGGGAATAAAAAATTCCTGATTTTCATCCCTTACCCTGCTATAAACTTTTTTAAAAGATGATAGCGTATTTGCATCTAAACTGCCCATGCTGCCATCCATATCTTTGGGTGTAAAAGTAATGATATAACCATCATACATCATCCCTACAAACGGATTCCCAAACCAGCCTTTTCCTTTCTCTGATTTTAAATCATACAAAATACTAATGCCATGAACTCCTTCTTCTGAGGCGTCAAACTTCACAGCAATATCCTCTAAATAAAAATTGCCTTCGTGTTTGTTTTCAGTGATTTCGTAGCCGTTGCCAGTAGCCTCATCTTTAAATTTATGTTTGGAATTATTGCAGGATGAAATTAGAAATGCCGCAGCAATTATAAATGCTAAGTATGCAAAATTTCTATTGAACAAATTCAAATTTTTATTGCTGATTTTTTAAAAAGTTAACCACAAAGAACACAAAGTTTTTCACCAAGGTCACGAAGTATTAAAGTCAATCTTTGTGATTCTTTGTGTGTTTTTTCTTTGTGCCCTTTGTGGTTAAGTAGTTTATTTATCTCCCAAAATAAAAGGCGTATTGCCACCCTTATTCCCAATAATAATTACCTTGGTATTATTAGAGTGAGCAATTTCTTTATAAGCTTTAATCTGTTCATATTGCAGTTGCTTATCAGATAGCTGGGTGCTAATAATTTTTTGGTAATCTGCAATACCCTGCGCCTCCACTCTTTTTCTTTCTGCTTCCTGTTTTTCTTTCTGCAAAACAAACTGCATTTTTTGTGCATCCTGCTCTGCATTTATTTTAGATTCTATACTGGCTTTTACAGATTGTGGGAGGTCAATATTCCTCACCAAAATCCCTTCTAACACCAATCCTCTTTTATGAAATTCTTGCTCAATACTTTTGGTAATACGTGCTTGGAACTCATCCCTTTTTTCAGAATAAAGTGCCACTGCATCATAATAAGCTGCAAAATCTCTGATACGAGTTCTTGTGATGGGGCGCACAATTACGCTTTTATAATCTTCACCTACCTCACGCAAAACATCAGGAGCTTTATCGGGCAAAAGGCGGTAAAGTACAGAAACATCAAGCACCACTTGTAGCCCATCTTTGGATAGCACACGGATGGCATCATCGCCAGCTTGGTCGCCTTCACTATGGATTGCAGACATGGTATAATTCTGTGTTCTGATGCTAAAATTTTTTACTTCCATTAATGGATTTACAACACTTAATCCGCTGCGTAAAACATTACCTTCTACCTTACCAAAAAGGGTTTGCACACCAACTTCTCCAGAGCCAATTTGCCTTATGGATGCTGACGCAAATCCAATGATGGCCAAGGCTAAGCCGCCAATTTGTATCCACCTTGCGTATTGTTGCAATGGAGTTGGGCGGCGACCTGTAATTTGCCCAAAAACAATAATGAGTATTCCGAGTATTATAATTGACATGATTTTTTGTTTGCGCTATAAACGCTTTTATAATTTAAAGAGTTACTTATTTACAAATTAACGTTTCATCCCTTTTGGCCAAAGCCCACTGGAAGGTTTATGATTTCTACCTACAGGCTTGGGTTTATCAATATAGCCACCACCGTTTGCGGGGCATTTTCTCTCAGCACATGCAGGGCAAAGCAGGATTCCTGAAATAAGAAATAGTGGCAGAATAGTTTTAAGTATTTTCATTTTGGTATTGCTTAAAAGTACAACAAATATAGATTCCATTTTTTGGATGTAGCATTATATTCTACAGAGGGGGCAGGAAACTTTATAAAAGCCACTGCATCCAGCACAGCACGCATGGTTTTGTTGTGGGTTTTAATTTTATAAGTGTTGACGTCCAACGAAAAATAATATTGTCTTTGGCGTGTGAAAGTAGGATATGGATTATTGTTTTTATCTAGTGATGGATTAAAGTTTCCTCCTATCATTCCATCCGCACCAATGCCTGCAGCAAGGCTTAGCCAATCAGGTAATTTTTTGTAGATATCATGGGTGCTTAAAGTTAGCCAATACGTTTGTCCGTTATAGTCTTTTAAAAGCCTCTCAGGGTAGCTGCTGCCCAATACATTAGGGCGATATTTTGCGTAAGGAGTAAGCTGAAAAGAAACTTTGGGAAGCACTACCTGTCTCTTAAAAGCCAACTCCTGCCCCAACAATAAAGCAGTGCCAGAAACATTCGCCAATAAATCTCCTTTTGATGCGCCCCACTCTGATGAATATCCATCCAGAACCTCAATGGGTGTTTGCATAAGTATGCCCCAAACTCCACCATAGATAGCAGCTTTTCTGTGCGGCATTCCTGTCCATTCCAGCATCCTTATGCCAATCATGCCTTCATAATAACTAACGAAACCATGCCCTATTTTATCCATCTGCAACCACTCTTGATTATCATCAAACCAATGGAATTTGGAACGTGGATAATTGGCATACCAAGTTTGGTTGAGCAATACCATTGAGGTGGTATATAAGCCTAGGGATGCCCCTGCCACCAACATTACTTTCTTATTATTTTGCTTCGGAATTTCTACTGAATCTAGCTTCGTTTTTGGGGCAGAAAAAGTAGCCTGTGCCTTAGCAGAAAAAGCTATTATTATTAATAAAACTGTTATTGCATTCCTAATTTGCATCAGGCATGTGCCCCAACTTTTTGGGTGAGGATGGCAGCTTTGGTTTCTTGTAAAATTGAAGCAGCTTCTTCGGCTGTATCCGCCTCTGAATAAACACGCAAAACAGGCTCAGTGCCGGAGGCTCTTATCATTACCCATGCACCATTGCCAAGGTGAAATTTATAGCCATCCGTATCTTCAATATAAGAGATTTGGTATTTGCCAAAGTTGATGTAAGCCCTTTGTTTGCAGCTCTCCATCACTGTATTTTTTTGTTCTTCTGTAATGTGTAAATCTATCCTATCCATGGCAAAAGTGCCGGTGATAGCATAGACTTCTGCTACCAATTCCTCCAAACTTTTTCCTGATTTTGCCATATACTCCAGCAGCACCAAAGCTATCCAAACGCCATCCCTCTCTGGTATGTGATTTTTCACCGCAATGCCGCCACTTTCCTCTCCACCCACAAGCACATCGGTGTTAACCATGTATTCGCAAATGTATTTAAAACCAATTCCTGTGGTAATATTTTCAAGATTATACGCAAGGCACATCCTCCCAATGCGTGAGGTGCATGAGAAAGAATTTACCACACTGCCGCCAATGCCTTTGTATTTATTCAGGTAGTTCACCAACATTAAAATGATGTGGTGCGAGTCCACAAAATTTCCTTTGCTATCCAGCAAACCAATCCTATCTGCATCCCCATCTGTGGCAAAGGCAATATCAATATTGCCTGCTGTTTTTATGTGTTCACTTATCTCTTTTAAATTCTTAAGAATAGGCTCCGGTGCCTGCCCCATAAAAGAGGGGTTATAACTAGCATGGAGCATAAATGCCTTTGGCAACAACCGCTTTACAGCATTTTGCCCAGCACCATACATGGCATCATACCCAATGCGGAAAGGCGAGTTGCGGATGGCATCCATATCAAAACTTTTCTCTGCATGATTTACATACATAGTTTCAAAATCTTCATAAGTTACCATGCCGTTTTTGGTGAGGGCTTCTATGGTAGCCAGCGCAGTATTGCAATGCGTAGGAATCAAATTTTCCACCTCATCAATCATGGCAGGGGTGGCAGGCCCACCATAACTTCCTTTTATTTTAAACCCATTATAAGAGGCAGGATTATGAGATGCTGTGATGATAATTCCGCAGGCAGCACCCAGGTTTTTGGTAGCCAAAGAAACCATGGGCGTGCTTACAAAATCATGGCTCAGGTGAACCTTTATGTTATGCGCCGCCAACACTCTTGCAGTAGTTTCTGCAAATAATTTTCCGCCAAATCGGGTATCATAGCCAACTACAACGCTTGCAGCAATGGTATGTTTATTTACCCAAAGTGCAGTAGCCTCTGCTACGCGTTTTAGGTTTTCAATAGTAAAATCATCTGCTATTATGGCGCGCCAGCCATCGGTTCCAAACTTTATCTTATTCATAGTTTATAGATATGAGGCAAAATTAAATCATGGGAGGGGAGAAGTTTAAGCTTTGATGTTTAAAGTTTCTCAGTTCAAGTCTCCTATAAGGTAACTGGTGGTGGGTGAGGGGGGTTGGTGATTGGGGCTGTAGTTAAACTATCCTTATTGTTTTGATGTTCGGGGCAGTCTAAGACAAGTTCTGGGCAGTTTTAGACATGTGCGAGGCATTCTAGGATAAGTTCTGGGCAGTTTAAGACTAGTTCGGGGCAGTTTAAGACTAGTTCGGTGCATTCTAGGACTAGTTCGGAGGAGTTTGGGGGTGGTGCGGAGGGTTCTAATGTAGGTAAGGACTTATAGCAAGGAGAGGTACAAGATTAGTATTTAGAAAAAAAATGACACTATCCCATAAAGTGTGTAAGTAGAAGAATATGGTTATATTTTTAGTTTCATTCTTTCTTCAAAAATAATGATAAATTGGTTAAAAATAATTCACCAGTCTTTTATCTGCTGTGTCCATTTTTTAGAGACCTCCATAATAGCCAGATAGGTGGATTTTAAGACTGCCTCATCGGTAGGGTATGACAACTTGTTTTTGGTATATTTTCTAATTTTGCCGTTGAGGTTTTCAATGAG
>JAPLCZ010000286.1 GCA_026391915.1 Bacteroidota bacterium
TAATTTTTTTGATAAAAATTATGGAATATTGATGTGCTTTGATACTTCCAATGGCAATGTGAATTTTATTGTCAATGACTCTCTTAGGATGCAGGAGTTTTACATTTATAAAGATAAAAGGGATAACATCTACACTAGTGGTTCTAGCAATACATGCCCTTCTAAATTTGACTTTAGCGGAATTCGGTATGAATTCATTAAGAGTGTAAATAATGGACTGACTGGAATAAATTCAGATGGTAACGCTTTGATTTTAAACAAAAATATTACTCTAACTGATTCGACAGGTTTAATAATAGGAAAGAGCCTATCTCCATTTGGAACCAATTCTGTAAAGAGAATTCTCACTGATAGATATAACCAATTTTATATATATGGCTTTGCCAATGATACTATAAAATTTGGGGGCAATAAATTTTTTATGGAAAATTTCATCGCAAGAATTACCATCTACAACCCCACCACAATCATCAAAGAAATTGAGAAACCGGAACAGACTTCTTTTTACCCAAATCCTTGCAGCACCACCCTAAATATCACTTCAAATTTTCAATTAAACAGTATTGCTTTTTTAATCAATATTCAAGGGGAAATTCTTAGCACAATAACACTAACTGATGGCAATAATGCCATTAATGTTTCCACCTTGCCCAAAGGAATTTATCTGCTAAAAATACAAAATAAAGAGAGTGTAGAGGTGCGGAAATTTGTGAAGGAATAACCCCACTATATCTCCATCAATTTATCCTCACCACTAATCCATTTTTCAAACTGAGCTTTGAGTTCCGGCGTATCATGGATGCTGGTTTTGCCTGCCGCAACAAGTTTCAATTGGCGGCGCAATAAAGCAGTTTTGTATTGATGGATTTCATCATCACTCAGGGGTTCAATCCCCGCAACAGGGATAGGCTTCCCTTCATTACTTAATGCCACAAAAGTATAGTAAGCTTCATTGCATTTCACTTTCTCCCCTTTCCCTTTAATCAGGTTCTGAGTCCACACCTCAATATATACTTCAATAGAGGTGTTGAATGACCTCACGCATTTGGCTTGTAATGTCACCACCTCACCCAATTTTATAGGCTGGTTAAAAGAAACATTATTCACCGCAGCAGTTACGCAAGCAGCATGTGCAAGCTTTTGCGCAGAGATGGCGGCAGCAATATCCATCCAATGCAGGAGGCGGCCACCCATTAAATTGTGTAGGGTATTGGTATCATTAGGCAATACCATTTCATTCATTATAACCAATGTATCAGAGGGGCGTTTTACTTCCATTGTTTTAAATTTTATTGCAAAGGTAGCGGGAGGGGGAGAAAGTTTAATGTTGGATGTTTAATGTAATTGCATATGGCTCATTAGCGTTTTATTAATAGAATAGTTTTTATAATCATTACAGTTCGGAAAATTTGAGAAGCTAAAATTAAAGGCAAGACTTTTGTAAAATCCGCCGCCGCAAAAAATCAGGCATCTTTTAATGTTTTTTCTCAGGAAATCTTTTTTACTTTTTACGCTTTGCTTTAGCCTTTTGGTTAGGGTTTCTTATGCCCAAACGGTTAAGGAAACAGGAACAGATTCTACTCAAAAACCTGTGGTGATTAAGAAGAAAGATAAAGGGCTAAAACCAAATTACGTGGCGTTGATGTCCATAGTTCCTGGTGCGGGGCAAGTGTATAACGGGCAGTGGTGGAAGGCACCTATTATCTATGGTGGGCTTGGCGCTTTGGGCTATTTTGTTTACGCCAATAATCAGGAATATTTGGGTTATAAAAATGCCTATATCACAAGGGTGCATCCAGAATTAAACCCAAATAATGAGCCTTCAAAATTTGATGTGTATGATGTACGAAATCCCATCAATCAACCTAAATACAATGATGCCAATACAATATTATATCTGCGTGAAAATGCTAAACGCAACCGCGACTTAACCGTTATAGCAACAGTGGCTACCTTTGCCGCCAATATGATTGATGCTTACGTTTATGCGCACCTTCGGCGGTTTGATGTTTCTGATGACCTTACTTTGCAGGTAAATCCTGCACATATTGTTTGGGTAAATAACACAGCTTTTTATTCAACATCATTAAAATTTACGTTTTGAGAATAGCGATACTTGGATACGGAAAAATGGGAAAAGCAATAGAAGAAATTGCCCTTAAACATCAACATGAAATTGTGCTGAAAATAAATTCGCACAATAGAAAAAATCTGACTGTAGAGGCGTTGAAAACTGCTGATGTGGTGATTGAATTCTCCCGCCCTGAGAATGCTGTAGAAAATATAAATCTTTGCTTTGCTGCGGGTGTACCAGTAGTAGTTGGTACCACCGGTTGGTATGCTAATCTCCCTAAAATAAAAGAGGATTGTTTTAGCAAAAGAGGTTCGTTGCTTTACGGAACAAACTTTAGCGTGGGGGTGAATATTTTCTATGCGCTTAATAAAAAATTAGCCTCCATCATGAATGGATTCCCTACCTATAAAGTTTCTGTGGAAGAGATTCATCATACCCAAAAGTTGGACGCACCAAGTGGCACAGCTACTTCTTTGGCAAACCAAATATTAGCAGAGATGCCTCGCAAAAAATCATGGGAAACCATACATAGGGCAACAACAGAAATTCCGCTTCCTGAAACCCATTTCCCTGTTTTTTATGATAGGATTGATGGGGTGCCGGGCTACCATAAAGTTGTTTATACCTCAGAGATTGATAAGCTGGAAATATCTCATGAGGCATTTAACAGGCAAGGCTTTGCTTTGGGCGCTGTGCTTGCCGCCGAATTTTTAGAAGACAAAAAAGGTGTTTATACCACCGATGATTTATTTGAATTTTAACATTATTTACAAAACCAAAATATGACAGACGGACAAATTTTTATTATCACTTTTAGCATACTTTTCCTGATAAGGCAATGTGGGCTTTACAAAATGTTTGAAGCCGCAGGCGTGGCGGGATGGAAGGCTTTTGTGCCAGTGCTCTACACGGTGGAGTGGCTGAAACTTGCAGGCAAAAAACAATGGTGGATTGTGTTGTCTTTTATCCCGGGCATTAACGTACTGATGAGTGTTTTGCTTTGTGTGGATTTGGTGCGCTGCTACGGAAAATATACCGTGGGTGAAAATGCTATGGCGGCTTTGCTACCGTTTATTTACTTCCCATACATTGGCTTTATGGAGAAGGATTTAAAATTTATTGGCCCCGCTGCTTCTAAAAATCATCCCCGTTCCAAAACCCGTGAGTGGATTGATGCCATTGCTTTTGCCATCATTGCCGCCACTGTAATCCGTTCCTTTTTTATTGAGGCGTACACCATCCCCACACCGAGTATGGAGGAGACTTTAATGGTGAATGATTTCCTCTTTGTATCCAAGATGAACTTTGGCGCAAGAGTGCCAATGACTCCTGTTGCTTTTCCTCTTACGCATAATACTTTGCCCTTTACCACAGGTACAAAATCTTATTTGGATTGGCCTTCCCTACCCTACTTCAGAATCCCGGGTTGGGAGAAGATTACTAATAACGATATTGTGGTTTTTAACTGGCCTGCGGATAGCCTTAATGATAGACCTATTGATAAAAAAGATAATTACATCAAAAGGTGTGTGGCTATTGCCGGTGACTCCTTAAAAATTATTGATGGCAAAGTATATATCAATGGCAAACTAAACTTCATCCCACCAAAACATCAACGTGCTTACCGTGTGTTTACTGATGGCACTTACATCAGCAAAGAGATGCGCCGTGATTTAAAAATCTCTGATGACGATATCCGTGATTATGGATCTGATGGTAATAATTCTGCTTACCTTATTATGCTACTTACAGAGCATGCTTATGTAGAATTGAAGAAGCAATCCTTTGTAAAAAAGATTGATGTTTTTGTGATGCCTAAGGGTGAATTTGAACCAGATATTTATCACCATTACGAAAAGCTAAATTGGAATTTGGATAATTTTGGTTCTCTTTATATTCCTAAAAAAGGAGTTAGTATCCCTATGAATGTAAACAATTATTACCTCTACCAAACTGCCATCAGGAAGTATGAAAATAATCTATCACTCATACTAAATGGTACTACTGTTTATATGGATGGCAAACCTATTACCTCTTATACTTTTAAAATGAATTATTATTGGATGATGGGGGATAACCGCCATAATTCTCTGGACTCACGCATGTGGGGTTTTGTGCCTGAAGACCATATTGTAGGCAAGCCAGTGCTGATTTGGTTCTCCTATAATTCGGATGCGCCATGGTATAAAAAAATTAGGTTTGAGAGGATGTTTAGGTTCATTAACTAGCCTGCCTAAATAATTTATTTTTATACCTTTGCTGCAAATTTTTAAAACAATTAAATGACAGATTTTGTAAAAAACGGATTGGTAGTTGGGTTCAATTACACGCTAAAAAATGACAAAGGTGAGTTGGTAGAGAAATCACAACAACCTATGGAGTACCTACATGGAAACCACAATATCATCCCGGGATTAGAGAAGGAATTGGATGGTATGCAAGTGGGTGATACCAAATTAGTAACAGTAGCTCCTAAGGATGCTTATGGAGAAATAGACCCTGAAATGGTGTATGAAGTACCTCGCAAAAACTTCCCTGCCGGGGTGGAACTTACTGCCGGTATGCAGTTTCAAACAGAGACTGATGGAGGTATGATGGTGGTTACTGTAAAAGAACTAAAATTGGATTCTATTGTAGTGGATGGCAACTCACCTATGGCTGGGCAAACCCTCCATTTTGATGTGAGTATTGCAAGTATACGCAATGCAACACCGCAAGAAGTTGAGCATGGGCATGTGCACTCTCATGGGCATGACCATTAAAATTTTGATGGAATAATTTATTGAAAAGCCCCGCCAAAATTGGCGAGGCTTTTTTGTTTTTGATTTAGAAAACCTTTTTGCCTTTGCCTGTTGTTATCAAACTAAATAAACTTTGCTCAACCAACATTCCCCATGCACCTGAACAATCACCATAACATTGAAACTCGGGAACTAAACCCATGTGAGTAAAACGCAGTTGCGTTTTATTATTTACTACTGAAATTTCAAAAACAACTTTTGTCCCATTCCATTCTTGCTTATCTTTAAAAAAACTCAGGTTGCTATCAGTAATAAGCCAAACTACTTTTTCATTCGGAATAATTTCAACTACTTTTTGTTTTGAATAATGGATGTCCAGCATACGATACTCAAACTCGTCATTCAATTTTTTTGAACTGCCCTTTATTTCGCCCTGCCACCAATCCGCTACATTATTTATTGCATTGAATACTTCTGTTGCAGATTGCCCTACTAAAATGGTTGTGGTAAAATTTTGATTTTGCATTTTTATTTGATGATTTTAATTGATTACTTTTTCAATTGCGGTTGTCCTTTACCTTCGGTAATTAGTTTTACCAAACTGCCTTTTACATATTGGTCCCACCCTTTTACACAATCGTTGTAACATTCCACTTTGGGCACTAAACCAATGTGTGTAAAATAGATTTCTGTTTTGTTATCGCGTGTTGAAATTTCAAAACTCATTTTAGTATTTTGCCATTCCATTTTATCTGTAAGCCATTCCAAATAGCTATCAGTAACCTGCCACACCACTTTTTGGTCAGAAACAAATTCAACTATTTTAATAGTTACAAAAGATTTTCCACCCCAAAGCAGCGTAAAAACATCATTCAGTTTGTGTGAACTACCTTCTAAATTTTCTGTCCACCATTTAGTAACATTGTTGATACTTTTGAATGCTTCGCCTGCCGTTTGGCTTACTACAATTGTAGCATTGTAATTTTTGTTTTCTCCCGCTTTGCGGGATTTCTCTTCTTTCAACATTTTTTATTTTGATTTTTAATTTGCTTTTGCCTTATTGTTTAAAATCATTTGCAATTTTTTCAGTTTGCCTTCCCAGAATTTATCAAAGTAGTTGATGAAATCCTGCAACTCATTAAAGCCGTCTTGTTTGAGTATGCAATGGCGTTCTCTGCCAATACCTGTAATGGAAATGAATCCGGCACCATAAAGAATTTTTATGTGTTTAGAAACAGCAGGTCGGCTCATGTCAAAGTTTTCGCCCAACTGACTTATCGTTAAACTTTCTTTTGAAAGCAATTGTAACATATGTCTGCGGCTGGGGTCGGCAATTACTTGAAATGCATCAAGCGTTTGTATTTGCATTATTTTGCAGCCTTTAAAAGTTCACCTAATTTATTGACTAGGAACATCCAACCGCCATTATGTGCAGCCAAATCTTTGAACAATTCAAAGCCGCTATGCACCAATAATAATTCTGTTCCACCTTCAATCGGAGTAAGCGCCCAGCTTACTTTTGAAGTGTATGGAGTTTTGGTTACTGCCCAATCGTTTTTCCAAACATAAGCAAGATTGGTAAATGGCTTTACTTCCAAAACTTCGCAAACAACAAATGAATTGTTGGGGTTTGTAAAACGAAAATGATGCCCGACAACGGGTTTAAAATCACTGGGCATCAGCCATTGCTCCATCAGTTCGGGTTGGGTTAAATACTCCCAAACTTCCTGTGGAGTTTGAGGAAAATAAAATGTGTGTTTAATTTCTTTGTGCATATTGAGTAACTTAAAAGTTACGCAAATTTATGTAACTTAAAAGTTACCAAACAAATTTTTCTTAAAATATTTTTTGCCGGCTTTTTATTTCGTTGGTAAAAACACCTCTGCTCTTTCAATAGTATTTCTTGGAAGTTTTAATGCCTTCCCATACTTAATTTATATTATGGGTGGGGACAGTTTGTAACTGATGTGAGGTAGGTAGAGAACAACACAAATCTAAGATTTGTTAACGCTGTTACTTAGTGAGAGACTAAGCCAAACGGGGGCGTTGAGGGAGAGCTAAATGTTGTTATGCGTTAGTATTAATTTAACAAGAATGATTTACTGATTCTGATGTGCGGCATTTGTCCTTATTTTTAATCCTAACTCTTTTGAGAGGTCATCGCTTTTTGTTTTGTATTTTCTTGTCCAATAAATTATTAAAGGTACACCAATAGCTGTAGGCGAAAGCCAGACAAGCAGCGAAAAATTATGGGATATAAAACCTGCATTTACTGCCAGAAAAGCTGTAAGCCCCGCAATATAGCTTCCAACCATGCCCCTGATATGATTATACAACCAATGCTTTTTTTCTACAGGTCCTTTAGTGAATTTAAGAATATCCCGCCTAATAAAAGTGGCTGAAATTATTCCGAAGGTAAGAGGGACTATTCCTCCATTATTACCTTTTAAAATGCTCAAAACACCCAATAGCAACAGACCAACTGTTGCCAAACTTGCAAAAGCAATAATGAGCCAGTCCATAGGCATTGCTTTTACATCTTTGTAAAGTTGCTTAAGATACAAAGAACGATAACCGGACATTACCATGTAAAGAACAAAAACAGAGGTGGCAATTAAAAATTGATTGTTTTTCTGAATGGCAATGGTAAACCCAGTTATAGAGACAAGCGCTGCAGCAACCAAATATATTTTACCTGCCATGCGGTGATATTTATTGGCCTTCTTTGCCAACATAGCCACCAAGCCGCTTAAGAGCATTACACTGCCTGCCGATGCATGTACTATAAATATGGGAGTCATTTGATTTTGCATAATTCAATTTATTTATAAATGATTCTGTTTTTTTCCTTTTCCTTTGCCGCGGTTCGTGTCTTCCCGAACCATTATTTATTCCGTTTCGCGAAGACACGAACCGGGGCGTTAGAACTATTACTTTATCCTCTTTAGTTTTAATTGTAGAGTATCCTTCTTATTAATACTACTCATATTAAGTATGCTGTCATTGATAAACTTATACTTCAATAGCAAGGAATCATCATTGCCAGTTTGGTTGGAAAAATTGATCTTAACAGTATTCAGGATTTTATCAACGGTATAATCACCAGAAAGGTCTTTCGTTTGGAATTTATCAGGGTTGTATTTGAATATGCGGCCATTCCGTCCTTCAAAATAAATTTTAGACCATACTGAATCTCTAAAATTAGCAGGTATTAAAATAGTATTATTTCTGATGACAGACTCAACTTGCCAAACACCATTTATTTTTGTATTTGATTTGGTTCCGCTTTTTAAATTGTAAATGAATAGAAAGGGGACACCAATTACTGCAACCCTTAATACATTCAGCAATATCGTTTTCCAGCCAATGTTTATTTTTTCTTTTCTAGATAAAAAAGCAACTTTCAATTTATCAAAGTCTAATGACATTAGAAAAACAAGCATAAAGGTATAGTGAAGCGAGTTGTAATAAGCCAGTGGAGAAATAGAATAGAAATGGTTTATTAATACAATGTTTACCATCACTGGTAGTAATATAAAAACTCCAATCAGGCGTGTATATCTGAAGAGTAATAACGATGCTCCTAAAATCTGAGTAGCACCAAGTATCAAAGCCATTGTGTGCGAATAACCAAAATATGTCCACGTAAGCCAGTAGCCATTCAATTTGCCAATGGGTTGGTCAAGTATAGAATAAGGTGTCTGGAATTGTGTTCCTAAAATTTTGGCAATACCATATACTGAAATTACAAATGCCAAGTAAAAGCAAATAGCAGTTTGAAAATGGTGATGAAGCTTCTCACCTTTTTCACTTCTTTGCCAAAGGAAAGCGATGAATATACTAAGAACGACCATACCCGCAACTGCACTAAATAATTTTGTGACATTGGAAACAAATTGGTATTGCCAACCTGCTACACCTGGGATCATCTGCGAAAGACCAATGATAAGCAATAAAAGAAAAAACATCTCAAAAAACTTTAACCAGTAGTGACGATTAATTAGCATATTTTTTTTTAGTTGATATATTATATGTCCTCTGCTGCCGTGGTTGGTGGCACACCAAACACTTCTCCTCTCTTTGCATCATTTGTTCTATCCCAGCCTCTCTTTGAAATGTGTAAGTATTCCATATTCATCCTCAAAAGTATTATAAAATTTGGCTGAAGACCAAATATATTCTTCAGGGGTTTGTGCTAATTGCCATCTTTCTTGCAAAGGGTTATTATGGATATAGTTTAGCTTTTGCAAGAGTACCTCAGTAGTAAAAATAGGGATTGCCAATGGGTCTCTTTGCCATATCCTATGTTTGCGTTCTTTTTCATTTACCGCAAAAAATGGCAGCACTTTTTTATGATAGAGTTTTAAATCCTTCAAAATCAGGTGAGCTGTTTCTTTGTTAAAACTACCGTTTGGTTTCTCCTTTCCGTTAGGCTTAAGTAGCTCCCAAATTAAATGAATGTGGTTGGGCATAATTACAAATCCATAAACTGCAATCATTTTCTTATCCACCAATTTTTTAAGGCTTGTAATAATTTGTATTTTGTATTTGTCTTGTTTCAGTAAATGACTCCAATCTTTTATAGTATTTGTCCAAAAATAGATTTCACCGTACTCAACGGCAGAATTTCTTGGTATCTTAAAAAGCGTTTGCGTATCCATTTTTTTACAAAAATAGGACAGGACTTTTTAATGAGTTTTGTTTTTGGGGTAGGATGATCTGTTTGGTGTGCCACCAACCACGGCAGGAGGGTAATAATATGTGTTTGGTGTGCCACCAACCACGGCGAAAAGAACCGTTTTTGTCGGATTATAAAATCCTTTTTTATCTATCCTCCCAAATGCGCTACGCTAACATTCGGGAGAGCTGAGACCACCAACCACGGCAGCAGGTTTTCCTGCCGCCATTTTGTCTTTTGCATTATCTCATTGAGTGAAATGCAACTTTGTTTCCTTCGGTGTCAATGAAGTGAGCCATAAAACCATTTGGTCCAATTGCAGTTTTAGGCATCAAAATTTTTCCACCTGCTTCTTCAACTTTTGAAAGTGGAACGCTTAAATCTTCTCCACCATTTAGGTAAACCAAAGAACCTTTTGAAGATGGTTCATAACCTGCACCTTCAATGATGCAACCACCAATTGCACCGCTTTGCAAGTCGGCTGGAAAGAAAGCTGACTTCATTCCCATTGCTTCCATTGGTTGCATTTCTGCTCCTAAAATAGTTTCGTAAAACTTTTTTGCGTTGTTGAAATTTTTGACTGGGATTTCAAACCAGTTGATTGCATTTGCCATGTTTGTTTGATTTTAATTGTTTATGAATTATTGATTTTATTTTTTCTTAGATGATTTTGCTTTGATATTAAACTCCAAAGTTTTGCTTATCCAAAAATCAAATTCCTTTTTTGATTTCATTCCTGTGTCGTCAATCATTACATAACCCTTCATTGGTCGTTTAGTAAAGTCCATTGTTCGGAAAGCAGTTTTTTCAATTGCTGTCTCGTGAAAGTTTGGATCAATACGACACATCATTTCCTCTTTGATAATTCCTACACACATCTTGTCATTAACCATAAATGTCAAACCTCCCATCATCTCTTTTTCTTCAATGTTGGGAAGTTCTTACAATGCTTCGCGAATACGGTTTGCTAATTTTTCGTTGTATGCCATGTGTGTGACTTAGTTGATTTCAGCATACGATTTAAGTCCTCCAAAAAATTTCTTTATTCCATTGTCGGATTGCTTACGAATCATAATTGCATCTAATAATTTTCCGAATAGTCCAAACTTTACAGTGTATTCCATTACCTGTTTCACTTTTGTTTGGTTGCCAATTTTTTCAAAGCTGTAACTGTGTTTCAGTCCTGCGATTGGAAATGAGCAATCAGTCAATTGATAAGTGAGTGCTTCGTTTGGTTTGAACACTGTTACCTTTTCTTCAAACCAATTTTTGCCATCATGCATGTCAACTTTTCTTTTTGCTCCCAATCCACTTTTTTTTTGAGAAACAGCAATTGATTTTTTAACTGTCGAATCAAATTGGTCTAAAAGTTCAACTTCGGTTAGCATTGTCCAAACCTTATCAATGCTTGCGTTAACAGTTATTTCGTTGTGGAGAGTTGTCATGTGATTCTATTTTTCTGCAATTGCCTTAATGTTTGAAAGAATTTTTCCTTGTATCTCACTCATCTTTTTTTTCATCATCAACGCATTCATAATTCTCACCATCAAGTTAGCAGGTTCGTAATATGATTCATTTATGATTTTGGTTTGGTTGTCGCCAATCTTTTCAAGATAGAAACAAAACCTTGGGTCTTTCAACATCTTGCCCATTCCCATGCTGTCGTTTTCAATTACCCAAACTGTTTTTTTTTCGTGAACAAGTTCAACCAATTTTTCAGTCATCGTTCCTCTCTTGCCTC
>JAPLCZ010000235.1 GCA_026391915.1 Bacteroidota bacterium
GAAAAATTGAAGAAGAAGGCACAGCCGATGAAGTCTATTTTAACCCCCAAAAAGAATTTACACAAAGGTTGATTAAGTCGATTCCTAGAGGGGTGGTTTAGTGAAGAATGTTGAACAGGACGTCATGCTGAATTTATTTCAGCATCTACTATTTAATTTTGCCTAATTATAAAACAGAAAACTAAAGCTTTGAAAAAAATCGTTCCTCTCTTAATTTTTATTTCATCACTCATAAATATTGTTTGTGCAACAGCGCAGGAAAATTCTGATACGCCTCATTCTGTTATTCATTTTATGAGGACTAGCAATTTTATTGGAAGCCTTGTAGAAACGAATGTTTATATACCACATCAAAAACAATTTAATGTTCCATTTGGGGGTAGGGCAGATCTCATTGTTTACTCTACCGGTGATATGAGTGTTGGATTGGTCTTAGCTAGCTTTTTGGGACAGGGCGCGACAAATCTTATGAATGTGTTTGTTAAGAAATCAGGTGAGGAATACTACTTATTAATAGATGCAAATACCATGAGAGAAATTCCTAAGCCTGATGGGCTATCCTATCTGGAAAATCGAAAAGATTTCAAAATTTATAAGGAGGACTTAGAGTCTCCCATTAATCCTGAATCTGTAAAAGACCTTACTAAAAAAGGTACTAAAGGCCAAGGGACATGTTTTTTAATTTCTCAGGAAGGGTATTTTGTAACCAATTATCATTGCGTAGAAAATGCAAAAGAAGTAACCATAAAAGGAATTGAAGGGGATTTTACAACCAAATATGGAGTGACTATAATAGCCACTGACAAAACAAATGATTTGGCATTACTAAAGATTGGAAATAAGAATGTTAAGTTTATCAATCCTCCATTTTCAATTCGCACTAATGGGGTACAACAAGCAGAAAAAATTTATGCTTTGGGATATCCATTTGCAGAAACAATGGGTAAGGATTTAAAAATAACGGATGGTATTATAAGTTCCAAAAGTGGTATAGGGGGTGATAATAGTAAATTCCAGATTTCTGCCGCAGTTAACCCAGGAAATAGTGGCGGCCCATTAATAGATGAAAATGGAAATTTAATAGGAGTAATTTATGCTAAATCTACCCTTGCAGAATCGGCAGGGTATGCAATAAAGGCGGGTTATCTAGAGCTCTTCCTTAAAAATATTGAAGAGTTTAAATATCCTAGTTTAGTAAACACAATTAAGGATAAACCGATAACAGAAAAAGTATCCTTGCTAAAGAATTTTGTGTTTATAGTTGAGACCAATTAGCAAAGAGAAATTTCCACTAGTATAAATCCTTCGGGCTAGCCCTTCGGAAAATTTGGGAGAGTAGGGTGTTTTACATAAATTCTGGAACACAGTACATAATTTATGAAACAGAGTACATAAATTTTGACACTAAGTACATAAATCATAGAACATGCTACATAAAATATGGCACAGCGTACATAATTTTTGGAACATCAGTATATTTTTATGGGTAATGAGGTTGGCATCATGAGGGCTAACGGGCAGTTTGTAACTGAGCAAACTTAGGCTAATGTTGGCAAACCTCGTAGGTTTTTAAAACTTCCAATGTTTATTGATTGCATACTAAATTTGCCCCACTATGCACACTCTCAGAAAACACATCTCCCTACTGCTATTGGCAGTGTTTTCTGTATTGCTTGTACCCAAAGAGGTAGTGCATGGGTTTGTTTCTCATAAGGGGGTTGTGCATCACCATATAGATTTATCAAAAGAGGGACAGGCAAAGCATATTGATAACACGCATCAGCATTGTCAACTTTTAAACTTTCAGCTTTCTTTTTATGATGTAGAAAAGCTTGAAGTATCTACCACAACTAAAGTCAAACAAACTTCTTATAAAGAGGTTTGTTCTCATAAAATTATTTCGTTAAAGGTTTCCTTATCTCACCTTAGGGGGCCTCCGTTTGTGTGTTAGTTTTTTGACTAAAAACTACTGCTGATTTTTCTTTTCACACACAAACTTAAATTTTTTATGATTCATAAAATACGTCTTATTTTAATATTAACCGCCTTCCCTGCATTGCTATGGGGGCAAAATACTTTGAGTGGTAAAATTGCGGACAGCAAAACCAACGAAGCTATTATTGGGGCAATTATCTATATCCCCGATTTGAAAAGAAGTACTTCCTCTGACCTTGAGGGCAACTATCAAATTACCAATATGCCCACCGGAAAATATCTGGTGGAGGTGCGGATGGCGGGATACGCTGTTAAGAATACTACAACAAATGTCAATGGTAACACAGTGCTTAATGTTTTGTTAGAGGAAGCCCATTTGGAAACAAAAGAGGTTATAGTAACAGGGGTATCTCACGCTACAGAATTGCGGCAAAGCCCCGTGGCAATTAAGATTGTTGCCAAAGAATTTCTAACCACCAATTCAGGTACTAACATCATTGATATGGTAGCTAAGAATCCCGGAATTTCTCAGATACAAACAGGGGCAGGAATTGGGAAACCTGTTATTCGGGGGTTGGGTTATAATCGTGTGATAACCATGTTTGATGGCATCCGCCAAGAGGGGCAGCAATGGGGTGATGAGCATGGGATTGAGTTGGATGAATATGCCATTGATAGGATAGAGATTTTGAAAGGACCTGCCAGCCTTATGTATGGCTCTGACGGTATTGGTGGTGTGCTGAATTTCCTGCCACCTAAACCGATGGCTGAAGGAAAAATCAGGGGAAATCTTTATCAGAATTTCCAGAGCAATAATAATCTCTATGGCATCTCAGGGGATGTGGAAGAATTGAATGGATATTCTCTTAGTGTACCAAGGCAACATATCACGCATTTAAGGCTCTCATCCAACAATAATTTTATTTTGGGGAGGGATAGACTGAGTGTGATTCTTGGCTACCAACAAAACCTAAGGAGGGAGATTGCTGACGCATTAAATCCAAATGAAGTAGGGCTGTATTTGCACTTGACTACTGTTACGTATGACGTAAAATATTTACTTCATGAAATGGCGGGATGGAACACAAGTATTGGCATTAATGGCATGTACCAAATCAATAATATCAATAAGGGTAAAGAGTTTTTAATCCCAGCCTATAATCTTTTTGATGCAGGACTATTTGTTTACTCTGCAAAGAACTTTGGCAACCTTAATATCTCAGGCGGATTGAGGTGTGATACACGAATTTTGAACAGTAAAGCTCTTTATTATAATGTGATTCCAGATTCAAGTCCCGTGGAGAGATTTTTACCAATTAATAGACAATTTCAAAACATTTCTGGCAGTGCCGGCGCTACCTATATTTTCAGTGAGATGCTGATGATGAAGGCCAATATATCCCGTGGATACAGAGCCCCAAACATTGCAGAATTATCAGCCAATGGGGTGCATGAAGGCACATTTAGATATGAAACAGGAAACCAAAGTCTAAAATCAGAAACAAGTTTGCAAGAAGATTTGGGTTTGGATTTTAATAGCCAACATGTGAGCCTTGGTGTTTCAGTTTTTAACAACTCAATTGCCAATTATATTTATAGTAAAAAGGTGCAAAATCATCTTGGAAAAGATTCTATTCTTAACCCCTCAAACCCTGTTTCTCTTTATCATTTTGTGCAAGGTAATGCCCAACTTTATGGGGGAGAAATAGAGATGGATATTCACCCCCACCCACTGGATTGGCTGCATATAGAAAACGCTTTTTCAACTGTTTATGGATTGAATAAAAGCAATACAGCCGACTCCAATAAATACCTACCCAATATCCCTGCTGCAAAATATCGGGGTGAGCTAAAAGCGCAATTCAATAAAGGATTTTCTGTGTTTAAAAATTGCTATGCAAAGGTTGAAATGGAATCTTATTTTAATCAGGATAAAATACTGAGAGAGGCGAATACTGAAACCGTAACTCCAGCCTATACTTTGTTTAATGCAGGCTTAGGAACAGATGTAGTTTCTAAAAAAGGAACTACCCTTTGCAGTTTCCATATCACGGGAAATAATATTACAGATGTCGCCTACCAAAACCATCTCAGCCGTTTAAAATATGCACCTGAAAATATAGCAACTGGCAAAACTGGAATTTATAATATGGGCAGAAACTTCAGCCTGAAACTTATTATTCCTATTGGAATTAAAATTTAGAAGGACCAATAAATACCTTTGTTCAACATTAATTACCACAAAAACTGCCCAACAAAAATTGAAGATATCTAATAGTAATTATTAAACAGTTCCAAAAGCAACTATGCTCAATGTCAGATTTGTAAATGAGTTTAGCAAGAACTTTGATGAAATATAAGCCCCTTTCTTGAAAACTAAACACATGAAACTATTCTTCTCTATTCTGATATTATTGTTCTTATTTATTGTAACAGAAAATTCCAACGCAACAACAAAATGTTATAAACATTTTACCTCAATGGATGTTTGTGACAGTATACCGGAACTCAATAAAAAAATAATTGCTTTTATTAAAACAAAAATTAAGAAAAAGGTTGGCAACGGCCAGTGTTGGACTTTGGCGCAGCAAGCCCTTAATTCCGTTGATGCCAAATGGGATGGACTCTATGTTTATGGTAATTTGCTGAACCCAAAAACGGATTGCATTTACCCAGGGGATATCATTCAATTTGAGAAAATAAAAATAGAATACACCAACGGCAATGGCTGGTATCAGGAGGAGATGGGGCATCACACCGCCATTATTTATAAAGTAAATGCCAAAGGAAATTATGATTTGGCGGACCAGAATTTCGGGAAAGGCCGAAAGCGGGTTGGCATCACTAATCATGAAATTAAAAACATAACTCAGGGAGAGTTTTTTATTTACCGGCCCACTAGATAATTGCTGAATAAATCATCGCAAAACATCTTGAAGTTGCTTTGGCAATCTATCAACTAATTTTGCCCCAGCTTATGAAATTTGAACTGCATACAGAATGCAAAACCACCAATGCCCGCGCAGGCACTATCACGACTGACCGTGGCACTATACAAACTCCTATCTTTATGCCTGTGGGCACAGCCGGAACGGTGAAGGGAATCCATCAGCGGGAGTTGAAAACGGATATTAATGCACCCATTATTTTAGGGAATACTTACCACCTTTATTTGCGCCCTGGCATGGAGACTATGGAGGCTGCCAGTGGGCTTCATAAATTTATAGGGTGGGATAGACACATCCTCACAGATAGCGGCGGCTATCAGGTTTATAGTTTGGAGGGCAACAGGAAAATTACGGAAGAGGGGGTAAAATTCGCCTCGCATATTGATGGTACTAAAATCTTTTTTACCCCCGAATATGTGATGGATGTGCAGCGCACTCTTGGCTCAGATATCATGATGGCTTTTGATGAATGTGCCCCTTACCCTTGCGAATATACCTATGCAAAAAAATCAATGGAGATGACACACCGTTGGCTTACAAGGTGTGTTAATCGCGTTGCAGAAACCAAAGAGAAATATGGATTTAAACAAGTACTTTTCCCAATAGTGCAGGGCAGTGTTTATACCGATTTGAGAATACAATCTGCAGAGTTTATTGCCTCGCAAGATTGCTACGGAAATGCAATTGGCGGCCTCAGTGTTGGTGAGCCCATTGAGGATATGTACTCCCTTACCAAACTGGTTTGCGATATTCTCCCTAAACAAAAACCAAGGTATTTAATGGGGGTAGGTACTCCTGCCAATTTGATAGAATGCATCAGCCGCGGAGTTGATATGTTTGACTGTGTAATGCCCACCCGCAATGGCAGAAATGGAATGCTGTTTACGCAAGAAGGCATCATCAATATTAAAAATGCAAAGTGGAAAAATGATTTCACACCACTCAACCCCATACCTATGAGTTTTATTGATACTGACTATACCAAAGCCTACCTAAAACATTTAATTATTTCTGATGAAAGATTAGGTTCTCAGATAGCATCTTTGGCAAACCTCAGCTTTTATTTGTGGTTGGTAAGGGAAGCCCGCAAAGCAATTCTGGAAGAAAATTTCCCTGCTTGGAAAGAAAAAACTTTAGAGAAAATAACCCGCCGCCTTTAGTGAAGATTATTGATAAATATATAGCAAAAAAATTCCTGAGCACACTGGGCTTTATCTTGGTTTTGGCAGTGTTCCTTATCATTATTTTTGACCTTACCGAAAAGCTTGATGACCTCCTTGCGCCTGCGGTAACTTTCAAAGAAATTGTGTTTGATTATTACCTCAATTACATCCCAATTATCATTAATCTCATTAGCCCTTTGGTGATTTTTATTACTGTGATTTTCTTCACGGCACGCATGGCAAATGACACTGAAGTAGTGGCAATATTGAGTAGCGGTGTGAGCTATTGGCGCTTTATACTTCCCTTTTTTGGGGTTGCTTTATTATTGGCATTTGGTGATTTTATTATCAAGAATCACATCATCCCTAAAGCCTATGAAACGGAAAATATTTTTGAGATGAAGTATATTGAAAAAGGATATAATTTTCAGGGGCGCAACATCCACAAACAGCTTGATGACAACACCTATTTTTATACCCAGAGTTTTGATTACCAATCAGGAATTGCCTACCGCTTTTCAATAGAAAAATTCAAGAAAAAGGCATTGGTTTATAAACTCCAATGCAATGAGGCGCAGTATGACACCACCAAAAAAATATGGAAGCTGCGCAACTATACTGCCCGCAATTTTAACGGTTTAAAAGAGGAGATAAAAAAGGGGGACAGCATGACCATGAAACTCCCAATAGGCAAAAAGGATTTTGCACAAAAGCTCCGCACTGTTACCAGCATGACTACCCCAGAACTCTCTGCCTTCATTGAAGCAGAAAGTTTTAAAGGAGATAGCCAGGTTAACTTTTATAAAATAGAAAAAAGCAAACGCCTCGCCCTCCCATTTGCTATTATTATTTTGGTAATGATGGCCGTGAGTATTGCCTCCCGCAAAATCCGCGGTGGGGTAGGTATGCACATTATGATTGGGATATTGATTGCAGTTTCCTATGAACTCAGTATGCGGTTCTCAACTACCTTTTCTACCAACGCTGATATGCCGCCAAACCTTGCCGTTTGGCTGCCAAATATTGTTTTTGGCATGGTTGCTTTATTTTTATTAAACAGGGCGCAGAAGTAGTTTTTTAAGTGATGGTTGTTGGTGATTTTTTGCGAAGCAAAAAATCACCAACATTTATTACCTATCCTTTTTCAACATCTCCCTCTTCTTCAATTCTTCAAAAATAATTTTCCCTGCAATGGCATGTCCTCTGGCATTCCAGTGCCCATCAGGTGGGTAGCCATCAATTTTTTCACCTGCCTTTTGGTGTTTATAAAGGGAATCGGTAATCCCCGCAATAAAGGGAATATTGGCTTGCTTACAAACGGAGGCAATGGAGTCATTAGCCCATGCATTAACGCCCATAGTAAGCATGGAGTTGGCAGAAAAAGCTACTAAGGTTTTGTTGCCAACTATTTTTTTGGTGCGCTGCATAATCTCGTGGGTTTTGGCTAAGCCATCCTGAACTAAGGGGTCATCCACGCCTCTACCTTCCATAAAATCTTTGGCGGCGGCGGTATTGCCCATAGCGTTTATTTTCAGACTTAATAATTGCAAAAACTTAGAGTATTTAAATACCCATCCAAAATGTTTTTTAGGGAATAACTGCTCCACTTTACCCCCCACCAAATAAGGGCGGGTGCGCAATTGGTTGCCTATGCTAGCGGCATCAAAATCATAGCTATTATCTTTAATATCATTGAGGCAAAATTGCCACACTATAATGTCAGGATTAATTTCTTTGATGTATTTCTCTAGCAAAAGGCTCTCTTGCAAACTTCCATAGCCACCGCAACCATAAGCAAAAACCTCAATAGAATCCGATTGCTTTTTGAAGTTATCATAAAGGCAATTGCCATCCGCCACACCACGGGCTTGGGAGAAAGAATCACCTATAAAAACCACTTTTATTTTCTTGGTTTTAGTATCACCCCACACACGGAAACCATCCCTTTGGGTTGTGTAGCGCACCTTTCCAAAGCCGGGGGCAACATCGTCTGCTTTGTAGTTATCTGCCACACGCCAGCCAAGGGTATCATCGTCCAATAAGAGTTTAGAATTATACAAACTCACAGAAACCATTCTGTAAATTCGTGTGCCTACTTCCAGCAATACAAAAAGAATTATCAACTGGATTAGGACAAGTTTTAGGAGGCTAAAGAGTTTCTTCATAATGATTAGTTGGGGCGAAATTAAGGCTAAGAAAAGTGGACTTCGACAAGCTCAGTCTGACAGCCACATTTTTTGTCATCCTGAGCTTGTCGAAGGATGGGTAGTTTATTTTCTCCAAATCTCCCACGCCCTCTCCGCCTGCAAGGTTAGCATTTGGTAACCGTTTTTTACAGTAGCTCCTTCCAATATTCCCTTTTGCATAAAACCCGTAATAGCAGGGTTATAAACTAAATCATACAAAAAATGTTTTGGGGTGATGTATTGATAGGGTATGGCAGGGAGGTTTTCATCAGGAGCTGTGCCCACTGGGGTTGTATTGATGATGAATTGGTATTCCTCTATAATATTTTTGTTGAGGGATTGATAGGTAAAATCAAAGGCATTATTTCTTGCAACAATCTTAAACGGAATCTCCATTTTATTGAGTGCCCACTGCACTGCTTTAGCTGCACCGCCATTGCCTAAAACCAAAGCCTTTTTAGTATTGAGTTCAGGATGATTTTCTATAGAATCCATAAAAGCAAAAGCATCGGTATTATACCCTTTAAGGTAGGTTTTACCCTCAACCTTTGAAACCTTGATAGTGTTTACCGCACCAATTTCCGCTGCCTCTGCTGAGAGTTCATCAAGGTATTTTAGTACAGAGGTTTTGTAAGGGATAGTAACATTTAACCCCATTATATTTTCTGTTTTTATAAGAGGAAATAACTCTTCAATATTTTGCAAAGGATAGAGTTCGTATTGCCAGCCTTCAACATTCTCTGAGGTGAATTTCTCATTAAAATACTTCTTAGAAAAAGAATGCGAAAGCGGGTAGCCTATGAGTCCGAGTTTGTGCAATGCAAAGTTTTTTGATGCTTATTCAAAAGAATAAAATAAATTTGTACTCAAAGCGTTTTAGTTTTTATGAAAAAGATATCCATCCTCCTGCTCTTAGTTTTTTCTACTTTGCTACTTACATCTTGCGGTAGTGAGAGATGCCCTTGCAATACTTTTGGGTATAAGAAAGAGCTCAACAAACCACAGCACCATTTTGCTGCCGCTGAGATTTGCAAATCTGCTTACTAATTATCCTTCATCGCAGCAAGGATAAAGCACCAGGCTTCCTTAACTTTTCCTTCTGTTATCAGATGCTGACTCCAGTTTTCTGCTATCTTATATTTTAAATGCCAATGCTGTGTCCTGCCTTTAAAATAATCTGAAACAATAAACTCATTTACTTCTTCTACAGTAGGCAAAGCTTCATATTTAGCCAACTCACTCAAATTATTGGCTGTATAGATTTCACTATTTCTAATAAATTCAGGGATACCTTCAAACCCAATATTATTATGCCCTTTAGGGTTATGAATCTGGAACAAACCTTCTTTAGCACGGGTGTACCAAAGCCCACCCATCCTTGCCACAGTATCCACTTTTAGGGGGTCAATTTTATCATCCTCTGTAAAAATATCTTCTCTAAAATGCATCTTCAATACCTCACAAATAATAAGGTTTCCTGCGCCACCCTCTTCCCCTGTATGTATGATTTGTTTCACCACACATTCATATTGAGCAGGGGCTTCTTTTACTCTTGGTGGCTTTACCAAATCGGATGGCTCTGCCGTTAATCCAATCTTAGAAAATTCATCTACCCCATCAGGGTATTCGGTAGAGGAAAGAACCATTTGCCCTACCAAATCATAGCTCACAATATTCACTACGCACTCTTTTATATTTCCTGAATTCTGCAATGTATGTTTGGTGCTATTATCCTTTACACGCCTTGCTGGTGAGAAAATAAGTGTAACCGGATTAGACCCAAAAATATTAAAAAAACTAAAGGGTGCAAGGTTCACAATTCCATCTTCGTTGATGGTACTTACCCAAGCAATAGGGCGCGGACCAATAGTGCTTAGTAAATAATCGTGGCGCTGGTGTGCGGAAAGTTCGGAGGGGAGGTAGCTGCGCATTATTTAGTTGTTGGTTTTAGCCTCACCTAAATCCTCTCCAAAGGAGAGGACTTTAAGTTCTGAAGTTTCTTTATCTGATACTTGCCCCTCTCTTTTTTTCTCCTTCTCCTTTGGAGAAGGTGTCCGAAGGACGGATGAGGCTTTTAAAAAAGGTATCACCCTTTCAAAAACATCCCTAAACCAATAGGTATAGCTCTCAGGGTTTTGTTTTATTTCTTGCTGGATATATGGAATACTAAGCCATCTTATAGCCTTCACTTCATTGGTATTGAATTCAGGAATGCCTTCCCATTTGCCAATAAAAACATAATCCATTTCATGTTCTATCAAGCCATTTTCAAAGGGAGTTCTGTATAAAAACTTTAGAACAAATTCCGTTTCTGCTGTGATGCCCATTTCCTCAAAAAGGCGGCGTTGAACAGCAGAATTTATATCTTCATCAGGGCGTGGGTGGCTGCAGCAGGCATTTGTCCAAAGTCCCGCAGAGTGGTATTTATCATCGGCACGTTGTTGCAATAAAATCTCTCCTTTAGCATTAGTTATAAAAACTGAAAAGGCACGGTGCAGCAATCCTTTTTGGTGGGCAGCTAATTTCTCTTCCACCCCAATTTCGTTATCATCTTCATCTACCAAAACAACGTATTCTTCTATCAAAATATAGATTTATTTAGGGGGTAATTTTCCTTTAATAACAAGAGTAAGGGTGGCGGCTTGCTTATCCCGCACATTGGTTTTTACAGTAATGTATTTGCGGAAAGCTCCTTTGCCCACAGGCGTAAACTTAGCCGTTATCTCCCCTGATTTACCGGGCTGTATAGGCTCTTTTGGCCATGTAAGTTGCAGTGAATCCCCACTGGATTGCACATCACTAAGCACCAAAATTTCATCGCCAATATTCTGGAATTTAAAGGTGCAAGTCTTTTCTTCCACCACAGTAATTTTATCCAAATCGCAGAAATTGTTTTGCATAAAAATCAGTGCACCTTTGCGGTCTGCCCAAGCAGGTGCTTTCACCAATCCTTTTACTACGGTTCTTATTTTATTGCCTCCACTATACATCAACTCCACCGCTGCACTAAAACTATCCCTCACCTCACGCGGGTCAATCAGCATTTCCAGTGAGCCAGAGTCCCCACTTTTTATAGGCTCACTTGATATATTAAAATAAATCAATTTTGGGCTTATGCCATTTACCTGAGTGACAGAAATAAAATTCCCCTTTGCGTCACTTTTATAAGTAGTGGAGCTCCCCTCAATAATTGCAGCGCTAATCATACTTACCTCGCCCTTGCTTGTGTTTTTATAGGCAAGGCGGTAGCTGCCCTTTTTGCCCCAGCGCACCAAGCCAACATTAAATACTTTTTTAGCAAGGGTTATTTCCTGCGCATAAATTTTTGAGGGCAGATTAATCAACAGAATTAAAAATGCAAAGCTATAGCAGATAGTTTTTTTCATCATTATTTTTTGATTTAGCAAAGGTACATAAGGGAGATTTTTTAAATCAATTTAACTAATAAAATCATTAAGCCTGATAACATCATCAGCCCATCAAGCACAAAGTAATAAAGATAATCGGATAAGTTTTTTTTAGCATATCCATAAAGGCTGGCTACAATACCTCCCGGAATCAATAATAAAATTACTGTTAAAATTGAGACATTATAGTTGAATAAGAACATTGAGGTTATGGCAAAAATTAATAGTGATAAAGCAAAAAGATTATTGACTCCTCTCTCCGAAAAATAGGTAATCATGCTGCGGATACCTGCCGCCTTATCATCAGCTTTATCCCTAAAATCAAAGATGATACAGATGGCATAAATAAAGAAAAAGCGATTAATAATAAATAGATAAAAAGGGGCACTCCATTTTATATCTGAAATAATAACAGGGAGTATTGTGGTAACATGCATCCAAATTAGTGCAAGAAAAATAGTTTTGCCAATGGCAATTTTCCTTAAGGCTCTAAATAAAGGGTGGGGGATTTTTGGAGCAGTATATAAAAAAGTAATAGCCGCAGATATTAGCAACCAAGGCCAAAATTCTTTTAAGAAATAGAAGAAAAACAAAGCACCAAGAGCACCTATGATAAACAAAACCAAATGGAGATATTTATGTGATTTTGTCCACTCAATTCTTTTAGATTCAACCAAAGATTCTGAGGTAAGATACCAATGAAAGTTATAGCTGCAAATGGTTGAGAAAAATACAAAGCCAAGAAAATTTTTATCCGGAAAACCACCAATGAGAATAGCATAGGTTTGATAACCCATTATCACGGCACACAATGATATAAATAAATTACTGAAAACAAAAAATTGAAAAATGGATTTCATCCTAAATGGTTGGGTATTCAGGAACAAAAATACCACAGCTTTTTAAGCAAATACGTTTAATGAAAAACGGCCAGCATTTCTGCTAGCCGTTTTCATTTCCAAATCTAAACTCTCAACCTACTTCACCGTTACCGTAAGGCTTATACTATTGATGTTTCCATCAGCATCCGCAATGGTAAATTCATAAACCTCTTTGCCTGTTTGGTTGCGTGCTGTGAGGCTATGCTCTCTAGAGAACCCAGCTTTCTCACCACCAGTAATTGTGCTGTTAGTGAAATTACTTTTGCTGCTGCCATCCAAACTTAAAGAGGCGGTATAAGTTTTTAAATCGTCCTCTTTTTTGGTTACGTTTACACCAATTTTAAAGGCAGTGCCTTTAGTAATTACGGTATCTGTGTGCACAAAAGCCACATCATTATTAAAGCTGATTGCAGGTTTATTTCGCGGGTCTTTCTTACAGCAAATTATTGCTAATGAAGAGGCGACTAATACTATGATAATTATTAAATTTTTACGCATGATTTTGTTTTTAATTTGTTGTTATTTTGTTAATGGAATTGTGAGATTAAGTACTATGTTCCGGCCCATGTTATAAATGCCCACAGGCTTTAAAAGGGAGAGGTGGTCATAGTACACTTTATTTAATAAATTGCTTCCCATCAGGGAAAGCTTGAATGGGTGATTTCTGAAATTAAAATCACCACCTACACCTGCGTTAATGAGGTAATAAGCAGGGGTAGAAGTTTCTAAATCAGCAGGGCGATTTTGCGCCAATACATAGTCAATACCTGCTTTTACGAAGGTCTTTTTAAATTCTATTTTTACGGTAGAATTTATTTTATTGGCTGGTGTTAAGGGTATGTTGCCTCCTTTGTGGAGCCTGGCATCCAGATAAGTGTAGGAGGTATTTACATCAAACCATTCTGCAAACTCAGGTTTAAAATCTATAGCAGTTTCAAAGCCTTTTAACTCTGCATCTTGTTGCAAATATTTATAAATCCTAAAAGCATACATGGAGTCCTTAGTATGGGAAAGATAGATGTAATTATTAATACTATTGCTAAAAACATTGAACTCCACAGATAAATATTTAGAAGTGTATTTAGCACCTGCATCCAGTGAAAAAGAAACTTCTTGCTGCATAATATGGTTGCCAATTTCCCAACGCAACGTGCCTTCATGTACTCCATTACTTGCCAGTTCTGCAAGGTTGGGTGTGCGAAATCCTGACGCCAAATTCCCCTTAAATATTAGCTGCTTAGTAGCATGATAATTTAATCCCATACTAATATTCCCCGCATGAAATATTCTTTGAAACGGAGCTAACTCCACAGCATTTAAAGAAGTATAAAGCACATCAGTTTGCGTGAAATCATACCGCATTCCGCCTTCCAGTTTCAGTTTATTCAGCAGTAGGAAATCACGCACAAAACCATATACCGATGCATTATAAATATTGGCATCTGGCACTATAACATTGCTGCCATAATTGCGATTAGTTTTAATGTATTGCGCACTACCCACACTCAGTTCCGCAGAGCTGCCGAGTTGGGTAATCAGGCGCACATTATTCTCAATACTATTCATGAGCATATTCAGTGCAATGCGGTTTCCGTATTCTTGTTCCTGCCTATTATTAACATGAATCCCGGCATCCCATTTTATCCTGTAATCTCCTTGAAAATAGGTATTATTAAAAGTGAGGATATTATAGTTGATGCTGTGATGGGGACCCTGCATAGTGCGGCTAGAACGGCTATCTGCAACAAAATCATCAATCTTAGCAATGGGTGTAAATCCAAAACTATAGTAAGAGGAATTGAAGTTTAAAGAGGAGGTTCTATTGGGCTTTACCCATGCGACGCCGGCTTTTAAAGTAACCCCATTAAAGCGTGAATTCAATACGCGTTTGCCATTGCCATCAGTATAATCAGCATGAGATTCTGAAGACATAAAAACATTCCATTGCTTATTATCTGTAGCAGTTTTATAGCCTCCACTTAAAGCAGTGCCTTGTGTATTGCCGAAAAAGCGTGAACTGAAATTTCCAATTTTCTCTCCAGATACTGCGGGCTTTTCATTCACCAAATTTATAACACCAGCCATAGCATCAGAACCATAAAGAAAAGAGGCGGGGCCTTTGATAATTTCAATATGCTCTAAGCCAACATCCGTTACTCCAAGCCCATGTTCATCCTGCCATTGTTGGTTATCAAACCTGAGCCCGTTTACCAACACCAATATTCTATTGCCATGCATCCCTCTTATTACAGGTTTGCTGATAGAATTACCTGAAACCATTTGAGAAATACCGGGTTGGCGGCTGAGGCCATCCACCAAACTAATGGCATCAGAATTATGCAATTCATCAATAGTTACAGTAGAAATATTCATGGCAGAATTCTCTGCTAAAGAAGGTACAATACCAGAAATAACAACCTCTTTTGATTCCATGGAAATGGGTTCCATACAAAACTTTTTTAGTTTGTTATAGTCATCCACCTGCACCAAAATCTCTTTGGTTACATAGCCCTCTTTATTTAAAAAAACAGTGAAGTCTATTGAAGGCAAAGAAGAAAATTCTGCTATACCATTGGCATCAGCATATCTATAAATCCCAAACTGCGGAATGCTTACCAAAACACCCGGTAAACTGTCTTTATAATTATTGACAGCACTGCATTGAAAGATTTTGCACCTCCATCTGTATTGTGCATTTGCCGCAACAGAAATGGTACATAGTAAAAATAGTAAGAAGATTTTTTTTATCATAATAGTTGTAGAATTAAGGGTGATACAAAATTCAATCAGCACAGTTTTATTAAATAAAACTATGCTGTAATTCTCTGACCAAAACAGGATGATTATTGGCAATCGTCCTGAGTTCATCAAAGGGTCTAATTATGATTTAAAATCTGGAGGAGGAGAGGGGGGACTAATAAGAAAGTCCAACTTAATAATTGGCATATAAGAAGTAAGACTACTTCCCAAATTCTGATAAAATTTGAATTGAACTTTTGAAGAAAAATAATCTGTATAAAGAAATTTTATAGGATGTTTTATGCTTTGATTTTTATTCTCCTTGCTAATTGAAAACTCATTGGTATATTGGCTGCAAATGGCTTTGTCTAAAGCTTCCTCATCTTCATCAGCAATGGAAGTGAGGATTAATTTATCTCCTGAGATTTCTTTTTTATAACAATCATATAGTTTATTTTTATAGATAAACTCATGTCCGTTTTCCCATTCAATTTCTTTGGAATCTTTAGAGACAATAATGGTTTTAGCAAGTTTTAATTCCTCTTTACTCAGCGTTAAATTCTTTAGTTTTATATAAGCCAAAGATGTTTCTGTGATAATAAAAACACCCACCTGCTGATATGCAAAAAGCATCAGCACTAAAGCAAGGGGGAGTATTTTAAAAAACTTCTTCATTAAGGAATCCTATTGCAAATATAGGTTTTATTTATTGATTGAGATACTTCCCCGAAGTGTTGGGATTATAATGTACAACAAGCATGACAACGACTTCCCACTTCAGTTATAACCTGTAGGTCTTGACTAACGAAAAAAAACTGCCCGCAAGAACTTCCAAGAAACATTCTTGAAAGAGCAAAAAAGGAGATGCTGTCAGCATGACCTAGCCCTGAAGGGGCGTAATATGTTAACATGGGGTATAGCCCTATGTTAGGTAACATGGATGGGGTGTAGCCCTATGGCTTAATATATCAGCATGAATACACCAAACAAAAACCCCGACTCTTAAGAGCCGGGGTTTCCGCTTATTAAACAACCTGATTAGTGATTAATTTTTCTTCTCTGGCATCAAGGTTACCTGTACCATATTATCAGTTTTAAGATAAGTGTTAGCAGCCTTTTTAAGTGCTGCTGCATCCAACTTATTTACAAAATCATTATACTTTAATACATCAACAGGGTTGCCACCATTAAAGTAAACATTGCGCAACATATTACTCCAAAAATTATTGGTTTTGCTATCCACCTCACGGGTGCGGAGCATGGTTTCTTTTACCTTAACCATGTTCTTTTCACTTGGGCCATCTTTCTTTAAAAGCTCCATTTGTTCAAACACAGTTTTGGTAAGCATATCAGCATTATCAGGGCTGCAACCAAAACCAACTGTTACAGAATATTCTTCTCTTGGGTAGTGGGTAGCAGATGGGTAGCAACCAACACCATACACTCCGCTTTTGTCCTCACGCATTACCTCACGCAGCATAATGCTAAGCACTTTGGTAGTGGCATCCAATTCAAAACGGTTTTGGGCAGTATAAGCGAAACTTCCATTCAGGGTAAGGCTAACTCTGCTCTTAGGTTCAGTACCTTTAGTAATGGTCTTTTTAACCACACCTTTAGGGCTATGTATTCCTAAATCTTTCCATGTTTCTTTGTTGCCAGCAGGCAGGCCACCAATGTATTGCTCTACCATTGCTTTTATATTTTCCGGTTTAAAACTTCCTACAAAAACAAAAGTAAAATTACCCGCCCCAGTAAAGCGTTGTTTGTAAAAATTAACAGCTTTATCAAGGTTAATTTGAGAAAGTTTTTCTACCGTCATTGGGCGCCTGCGTGGATGATTGTTGCTTAAGGCAATCTGCAAACTATCATAATAAACTCCCTCTGGGCTTGAGTATTGGTTTTGTAAAGAACCCATCATTTGAGAGGTGTATGCATCATAGCCTTCTTTATCATTTCTTGGTGCAGTGAAATAGAGATATAGCATTTGCATCATAGTTTCAAAATCTTCATTGGATGATTCGCCGCTAAGGTTAGTCATCAATTCGCCAATGCTAGGTGATACGTTAGCAGTTTTGCCGGTAAGTAATTTTTGTAAAGCAGTATTGTCAAAATCACCCAAGCCTGAGTAGTTGATAATATCCGCAGAAGTCATGGCAGAAATCATATCAGCATCAGTGCTCAAAGAGTGCCCACCCATGCTAAAAGCATTAAGGATAATTTCGTTGTCTTTGTAATCTGTAGGTTTCAAAATCACTTTGGCGCCATTACTCAAAGTCCATTCTGTTACATTGATTTCTTTCATCACTTTTTCTGAAACTACTTTGCCGGCAGTTGGTTTTTTGCCAAGCAATGGTTTATCAGAAACTTTATCATCATAAGCTTTTACATCCTCTTTAGTTACAGAAGAAATAATAGCTTGTATTCCCTCTTGGTTTGGTATTTTGATATCGTCTTTTTCAGGGCCGGTAAATACGATTGAGTTGTTTTCATTTTTAATCCATTCGGCAGAAACGCCGTTTACTTCTGCAAGTGTAATCTCAGGAACAAACTTTTTGTTGGCAGCATTCTCCCACTCAATACCGGGGATAACTTCTTGTTGCAAAAAGTTGCGCACCAATTCATCAATCAAGCCTCTGGATTCTGTTTTGTTTCTTTCTTTAAACATATCCTCCATCCCTTTTAGGGTTGCTTTTTTAGCACGGTCAAGTTCTGTTTGGGTAAAACCAAATTTCTTTACTCTTTCCAATTCCTCGTACATAGAACGGATGCTGTGGTCAATATCTTTGGTATTGGCAACGGCATAAACTGTCATCCCTGCCTGCTCCCTCATAAAAGGGCCAATGTTAGTTCCGCTATATAAAAAAGGAGGATTTGATTTGCTTCTCAGCTCATCATAACGGGCATTAAGCATTCTTGTAAAAAGGCTATTTACAATATTGGCTCTGTAATCTTTCACTGTGCCCACTGGTAATTTAGCATGGCAGAAAGTAGCATCAATCACTGCGTATTGGGCTTCTTTATCTGTAGCAATTGCCACATAGGTTTCTTTATGATATGGGATGTTATAATTGATTCTTGGTTTAGGGCTGGTAGCCGCAGGGATATTAGAGAATTTCTCAATAATCATCTTTTCCATTTGGGCAATATCAACATCACCCACCACCATTACAGATTGCAAATCGGGGCGGTACCAAGTTCTGTAAAATGATTTAGCATCCTCATGAGTGAATTTATCAAGGGATGCTTTAGTGCCAATGGGTAATCTATCCGCATAGCGAGATTTCGCAAAAATTACAGGAGCTGTTTTGTTAAACATTCTGTCCTCTGCACCTCTGCCCAAGCGCCACTCTTCTATCACCACACCACGTTCTTTGTCTATCTCTGTGTCATCAAATGTTACGTTATGTGCCCAGTCTTCTAATATCTGAAATCCTTTGCCAATAAACTCTGGTTTATCAGTGGGCATTTGCAGCATATATACTGTTTCATCAAAACTTGTGTAGGCGTTTAGGTCTGCACCAAAGCGGGTACCAATGCTCTCAAGGTAATCCACCAATTCACTTTTCTTAAAATTCTTGGTGCCATTAAAGCACATGTGTTCGCAAAAGTGGGCAACGCCTAATTGGTTTTCTTCTTCCATCATAGAGCCCACGTTTACTGCAAGGCGCATTTCCACACGCTTTTCTGGTTTTCCGTTTTTGCGGATGTAATAGTGCATCCCGTTTTTGAGCACGCCGGTTTTTACATCGGCGCTTACGGGTACTTTGGCGTTAAGGTCAAAATTGTAATTCTGCGCATTAACACCCATTGCGGCAAGCAGCATGAATAAGCATACTGATGCCATGAGGATTTTGAGTTTTGTCATAAAATAATCAGGATTTTTTTTTAGTGATTTTAAGTTCTCAAACGGAGTTGGTTTTATTTTGTTACAACTCATTTGAGTTTTCAAAATTAATAAAATTAATTTTGCCCAATGAAACTCATCCGACTAATTTTTGGAAAACATGCTGAATACATCAAAATTGATTTTGTGATGTACTTAATAATGATAGTTATCATTGTGGTTGGGATGATTTATATAAGTGCCTCAAAATAGTTTGGATAAAGCATTTAGCTTTGCGCCGATATGAAAGCTAAACTCTCCCTTATCCTTCTTTTCCTTTTATTAAAAACTTCAATTACCCAAGCCCAAACCGCTTCTTATTTTGAGGTGGGGCTCATGCAGGTAACGCCTAAAACGGGTAAATATCTGCCCATCAATATGCCGGGCTTTGGGGTTTCTATTGCCGGACTGGAGGTGAGTTATTATACCGGTAAATTATATACTGCAGGTGCATTGAATGATTCTGGCAAAAGCACCAATGGTGGGTATTTTAATGTGGGTTATGTGCTGCGTACCAAACCGCTTTTTCATAAACTTTTTAACCTCACCGCGGGGATTGGGTTTGGGGAATATGGTGTGAGTGATATGAATGGATTTCAGATAAACCTGAATCCAGGTATTCAGATAAATTTGATAAAGGGGATAAGTGTGGCAGCTACTTTAAATGCGGGTTATAATTTTTTTGATGAAACAGCAAAAATATCTGCATCATTTAATAACGATGATTGGGCATCTACTGATAGATGGTTTGCGCACCCGCGGGTTACAGTGCGGATAAATACAGACCCAGGTTCTGTAAAGGGGGAATATGTTTCAAGGTCATACCATTGGAGTGGGGGAAACACGACTCACGAATACACCACGCATCATGATGGGTATGATGTAAAGCATTCAGTAACTTCTTACCTGCCGGCAGGGGATTATGTGGCTGATGCCATTATTGAATCAAGTAACATCCTGAATTTTTATTTAAAAGGAGGCACAGGAAATATGAGTAATGATAGAGGTATTTCAATCGTGTATGGTGGTGGGCTTGCTTTTAGGTATGGAATTTTTGCTATTGATGTGGAACATTTACAGGGCAAAGTTGGCTTTGTTGGGGAGGATACCCGCAAGAATGATAAAAACTGGACATGGCAAATGCAACGGAATTCGGCAAGCCTCGGGATGAACTTTTTTAACATCCCTTTTCCCTTTCGTGGACCAAGTTTAATACGCTGTATTTTGGGTGGCAGATTTGGGTATGAGAGCTTGCAAAGCAATGTTTCCATTGGCCAAACTTTGAAGGCAGTAAACGGTAAAAACCCTATGGATAAACCCAATACTACTTTCTACTCACCTTACCTTGGGGTTGAGTTTGGGACATTGGGCTTAAACCTTGATTTCTTTAGCGTGAAAGAAGGATACCATAGTGGCATATTATTTAGTGGCACCTATCTGCTACCTCTTAATTTTTTGGGTGGTAAATAGATTTAATTTTGGTGAATCCTTTGGTGAAATTTCCTAAAGCGAATACAATTTTTTCATCATTTCTGCCATTTCTTTTTCTTCAGAATTTTCTGAGTTACTAAGATAATTGATGATGGGCAATCTATCAGACTTAGGGCGATTTTGGCTGAGTTTGTATTTACATTCTATCCTCTCCACTTCTATAATTAAACCCACAATATGTTTGCGGAAACTTTGTAGGAATTCATCAGGCATTTGTTCATACCGCTTTAAATAAACTGTGTCGTGCTGGCTGATGAGTTTGTGCAAAAGCTGTTTCAAAGTTTCTGTATCTTCCTTCACTGTTACCCTCCCATACACATGCGCTGTGGTATAATTCCATGTGGGCAGGCTTGCAGGCACAGTGTATAAATCTGGGGGGATGTAGGTGTGAGGCCCATTAAAAACCACTAAGCATTCAGGCTGTTCTTTTAGTTTTTGCCATTGCCCATTATTGCGTGCCTGATGTGCTAAAAGAAAAAGTTTATCATCAATTTCTTCAATCAAAAATGGGAGGTGTGTGATAGCAGGCAAATGGTCTTTGGCAGAAATTAGCATCCCGAAATTATGGTTTTTGATAAAGGATAAAATTTCAGTTTTATCCGTAATAACGAAATCCTCTAGTGTATACATAATGCTTCAAAATTAGCAAAGAGGGATTTTCTTTCAGCATCTTTGTGGCGGAAATATGAAGATGAGTTTAACCACAAAGAACACCAAGTTGAAAACCACAAAGAAACACAAGGAAAACTTAGTGTGCTTTGTGAAAACCTTTGTGCCCTTTGTGGTAATATTTTCTTTTATTTTTATTCTCTTTAGTTGCAAAAAGCATCACCATATCACCCATAAAAATTTTTACCATTGGCAGTCAGAATTCAATATTTCTGATTCGGGGAAACAGCGATTAAAAGAGCTAAATATCACCCGCCTCTACACCCGTTTTTTTGATGTTGTTTGGGATAAAGAGGCAAACCAACCTATGCCAACTTCGGTGGTGAAATTCCAATCTACTATGCCTTACGGCATTGAGATTATTCCAACTATCTATATCAAAAATGAAGTTTTTCTGAAACTAAATGATAACGCAATAACCAAACTCTCCCAAAATATTTCTCATAAAATAAACGCCATGGCAGTGGAGAATAAAATTCCTTTCACTGCCCTGCAATTTGATTGTGATTGGACGGAGAAAACTTCGGCCAAATACTTCCAGTTTTTAAAAAATATCACCCAACTAAATCCTAAAAAAAGGTTGGAGGCTACCATCCGCTTGCACCAAGTAAAATACTTTATAAAAACTGGAGTGCCACCCGTAAACCGTGGCGCTTTGATGTTTTATAATATGGGTGAGGTGTCAGATTTCAACACAACCAATTCAATTTTTGATGAGAAAACTGCGAAAGAATATCTCCATAATTTTGATAAATATCCATTGCCATTGGATGTTGCTTTGCCGCTGTATCATTGGGGTGTCGTATTCCATAACGGGGTTGCGGTGAGGTTGGCTTATGGACTCACAAACACAGATTGCAGCCAGAATATCAACCTTGAAAAAATTGCTAAAAATAAGTATGTGGCAAAGTGCAATACTATTGTAAAAAATCATAGAATTTTGCAAGGTGAAATTATAAGGTTGGAGGTGGCAGATGCTGAACTATCTGCCCAAGCTGCTGCCCTAATTTCGCCATACATAAAAAATGATTCCTTATCTGTTACCATTTACCACTGGGATGAAAAAAATATCATCCATTATTCAACCCCACAAATTGAAAAAATATTTAACGCTCTGCGTTAGCGTATTTGCTATCATTTTCCCGCTTAGGTTTTCTCAGGCATGTAGTGGCTGGGGCATGGATGCGCCAGATTACTATTCACTTTTTAATCCGCAGATTATTGACTCTGCCGAATATCACCCCAATTATTTTATTGATATTGCCAGAGAATTTTCACCGAATACTGATGATGACCAAACCCCTAACCTCAAAGAATGGGGAGAGTATTTTGGGCACAGTGTTCAATCCAATGATATTAGGAAATTGGTGTATGGCTACAACCAAAATATCTTAACATTTTTAACCAACGCAGTTAAAAACAGAAAAATTACCACCCCAGATTCGCTACTTGGTAATACAGCTATTGATCAGGTATTTGTTACCAATAATGTTGAGGTTTTTGAATATCTGGCTTTTGCATATCAAGCAGCAGACTATGCCGTTGCCGGAGTTTGGGATGGAGAAGCAGAAAGTAAAAAAACAATTACAGAATTGATTAGAATAGGAACTAACCTTTATAAAAAATGCGCAAATAATTTCTTGAAAATAAGATATGGATATCAACTCACAAGGTTGGCGCATATCAGCAAAGATTATGAGCAGGCAACCAGTTTTTTTGACACCTATGTTGCCTCTTCAAAAACTGAAAGTATCATCCGCTATTGGGCACTAAATTATAAAGCCGGTGCATGCAAATGGCTGGGGGAAAGCGCAGAATCAATTTACAATTATGCCAATGTTTTTGCCCATTGCAAATCAAGACGGGCACATGCCATGCAAGATTTTTCTCAACTGGGTTATGTTACCCGCCCTACCACTTGGGATAGCGCCATAAAACTTTGCAAAAACGCTGATGAAAAAGTAAACCTTTGGGCAATGCGGGGCTTCACCGGGTTTTATGTAGCAGAAAATTACAGCTATGTTTTTAGCCCCAGTGATTGGGGGCTCAATACCTATTATGATTCTGCGTTTGAGTGTCTGCAAAATATTGCTAAAATTAATCCTGCAAGCAAATACCTTGAACCACTTTTGGGGCAGGCAATCCAGATGATTGAGTATAACAAACTCAACACAAAAAGGCTTACCCGAAATGGGGGCTACAACTCTATGGATTTTTATGAAAACAGGAGCTCATTGCCTTATGCAGAACCCTCAGCTTTGCGAGATATCGTTAATAAAATCAAAGCAAATCCTAAGACAAAACGCCCTTATTTCTGGAACTATGCCTCAGCCTATTTATCCTACCTCATGAAGGATTTTAAAGAGGCAAGAAATGAATTAAAAGTTGCAGAATCAAAACATACCACAGATAAATTTTTGGCAAAAGAAATTGCTTCTTTAGAAGCTATAATGAAGTTGGATGAAGCTACTTCCGTTACGCCGGAACTTGAGACTTATCTGCTTAACACGCTAACTCAATTTGACATCAAACCTTTTAGCCGCAAAGAGGAATGGACCTACAATTTCTTTGACCGCGACTACAACCCATCCCATACTTGGAAGTACATCATGGATAAAATGAGTGACCTCTACGATAAGGATGGAAATTTTGAAATGAGTGAAATTTGTGAACCGACTTTGCAGCTTTATTCCATGATGGATTATGACACCACGGATATGCTTTTGAAGTTTATTTCTAAGGAGGATAAAACACCTTTTCAGAAATACGCAGCCACCTTTTATCCTGCAAAAATTTCTGCACTTTATAATTTGGAAGGTACAATACTCATGGGGAGAAATGATTTTTATGGGGCCTCAGTAAGGTTCAAAAAATCGGATGATTCTTTAACTGAGAAGGACTACCTCACTGCTGACCCTTTCTTTATTCGCATGAGGGATTGCCATGATTGTGATTACGACTCCACAAGCAAAATGAAGCATCTTACCAAATTAGAATTTTGTGAAAAGATGCTTGAACTGGAAGGCAAAAAAGACCAACTAAAACCCGACGCCTCTGCAGAAGTTTATTACCAATTGGCAAATGCATATTACAACCTCACTGGCTATGGAAACTGCTGGCGGGCATTGAGTTTTGCTGAGCATTGCAGCTTAAGCCTCAGGCAAGATTGCAGCAAAGCAGAGGAGTATTATAAAAAGGCAATGAAGCTAACCCGTAGTAAAGAGTTTGCTGCCAAATGCTGTTTTATGGCTGCCAAATGTGAGCAAAATACTTTCTATAATCTCTTTGCAGAATTCAACTCCTGGGATACTGAACTAAGGCAAGAAGGCACAAAAGAAAAATACCGCTACCAAACAAATTTTGCCACCCTCACCACCCGTTATTCTGATACCAAATTTTACCAACAAGCCATTAAAGAGTGCGGGTATTTGAGGAGGTACGCAAAAAAGTAGATATTCAGTCTGGCAACTAGTTCCTAATTTTGACCAATATTAATTAGCCTCCCACCATGCCGCAGATAGAAGAATTTAATGCATCAGTTTTTAGCACACCAAACGAAATAAAAACGAAAACTAAAAGAAGTGTTTATATTCTGCAAACAGCAGAGTAAAAATACTCTTAGCGTCCTTAAGATTTATACCCAACTCGTTTTCTTTCTTCCTCAGGTTTATGCAGAAGTCTTTTGAGTGCCTCAAAAATCTGCGCTATCTCTTTAGAGTTTTTTGATGTTTGCTTTTCCATCTGTTCAAGCTTCAGCAAAATGTCTTTATGGGTAAACATCAACTCCCTCATTCTGGAATATATCCTCATTATCTGAATATTTACTTGAATAGCTTTTTCACTGTTCAGCACACTGGAAAGGATGAGTACACCGTGTTCTGTAAAAGCATAGGGCATTTTTCTTACACCTCCCCAACTTGATATCACATTTTGTGATATCAAGTTGGCAAACTCATCATTAGTAATAAATCTTCAGCAGTGAATAACTTTGGTGAGGTAGGAGATTTAAAGTAAGGAAATCCCCATAAAAATCTATTGCATTAATAAGGAAACCTTTATGATTAAGGTGCCAAATTGGCTCCTTAAAAAAGAGTAAGATAAACCGTTTGTTTCTTTCTCTTTTGGAGGTCACAATTTGTGACCTCCAACTAAATCACCTTAATTTTCCCCTTTAAGAATTAACCAAATAGAAACTAAATATATTTCAGCGGAATCTTGTCTTACACCACCTCCATATACTCCTCAATAGGAGGGCAAATGCACATAAGGTTTCTATCACCATGGGTGTTATTTACCCTGCCTACAGAAGCCCAGAATTTGCGACTGCGCACCCACTCTTGTGGGTAGGCAGCTTTGTGGCGGCTGTAAGGGTGTGTCCATTCATCTGCAGTAATTACATGCACAGAATGGGGGGCATTTTTCAGCACATTATCATTACGGTCTGCTATGCCGTTTTCAATTTCTTCTATCTCTTTGCGGATGGAAATTAAGGCTTCGCAAAAACGGTCAAGCTCTTCTTTGGGTTCACTTTCAGTGGGCTCAATCATCAGCGTTCCTGCCACAGGGAAGGAGACTGTTGGCGCATGGAAACCATAATCAATTAATCGTTTTGCAATATCTTCCACCTCAACCCCAGCAGTATTTTTAAAATTGCGGGTATCCACAATCATCTCATGGGCGCAACGGTTATTGCTGCCAGAGTATAAAATTTCATAGTGTTGTTCTAATTTTGTTTTAATATAATTGGCATTGAGGATGGCATATTTTGTAGCATCCGTCAAGCCTTTTCCACCCATCATTTTTATGTAAGCATAAGAGATTAAAAGAATGCTTGCACTACCATAAGGTGCAGCAGAAACCGCATGGATGGCTTTATCGCCACCAGTGTTTACTAACTTATGTCCGGGTAAAAATGGAGTAAGATGCTTAGCCACACCAATAGGTCCCATGCCTGGGCCACCACCACCGTGAGGAATGCAAAAAGTTTTGTGTAAATTAAGATGGCAAACATCTGCGCCAATTAAGCCCGGGCTGGTAAGCCCAACTTGTGCATTCATGTTGGCACCATCCATATATACCTGCCCGCCGTGGCTATGGATGATGTGACATATTTCACGAATTCCTTCTTCAAAAACACCATGTGTTGATGGGTATGTAACCATCAAACAGGCAAGGTCATTTTTGTGTTCTTCTGCTTTTTGGCGGAGGTCTTCAATATCAATATTTCCGTTTTCGTCGGTCTTGGTTACTACCACTTTCATCCCTGCAAGTACAGCAGAGGCAGGGTTAGTTCCGTGTGCAGATTGGGGGATTAGAGCCACATTTCTATGCCCTTCTCCTTTATCCAAAAAGTACTGGCGAATTACCATTAGCCCAGCATATTCTCCTTGCGCACCGGAATTGGGTTGCAAAGAAATTCCATCAAAACCAGTGATTTGTTTTAACTCTTCAGTGAGTTCATCAAACATAATTTTATACCCCTCCGTCTGATTAGCCGGCACAAAAGGATGAATGCCACCAAACTCAGCCCATGTGACGGGTTTCATTTCAGAAGTTGCATTTAATTTCATGGTGCAAGAGCCCAATGAAATCATTGAATGTGCAAGAGAAAGGTCTTTGTTTTCTAGAGATTTTATGTAACGTAACATCTCAGTTTCTGAGTGGTGCTTATTGAAAACAGGATGGGTGAGGATGGCTGATGTCCTTGCATGAGTACCACTGAATTCTTTATTAAAAGCATTCTCAAAATCCTGAGAACTGATATTGCCTTTAACATTTGTTAGCACTTCTATAATTTTATTGAGGTCATTAAGTGTTGTGGTTTCATCCAATGAAATGCAAACAGAATTGCCCTCATATCTAAAGTTGATTTCAGAAGCCAAAGCCGCTTTTTGTACAGCATCAACATTTGAAACTTCTACTTTCAGCGTGTCAAAATAATTTTTATTGATTTGTTTTAGTCCTGCTTTGGTCAAATTTTCATTCAATAAATCTGCAGTGGTTTTTACTTTTTTGGCGATGCGTTTTAGCCCAACGGGTCCATGATAAACAGCATACATACTTGCCATAATTGCCAACAAAACCTGGGCAGTACAAATATTAGATGTTGCCTTTTCACGGCGAATATGTTGTTCACGGGTTTGCAATGCCATGCGGTAAGCCATGTTTCCCTGTGCATCTATTGATACGCCAATTAAGCGCCCCGGCATCTGCCTTTTGTGTTCATCCTTAGTTGCAAAAAATGCTGCATGTGGCCCACCATAACCCATCGGCACACCGAATCTTTGAGATAAACCAACTACTACATCAGCACCCCATTCTCCGGGAGGAGTTAGGAGGACAAGGCTTAAAATATCTGCAGCCACACCTACTAAAACACCATTTTCGTGGGCTTCTTTGCAAAGTGAAGCATAGTCTTTTACCTCACCATCTTTACCCGGATATTGCAACAATATTCCAAAAATATCATTGTTGAATTCAATGTTATCAGTATTGCCCATTTGGATTTTTATTCCAAGTGGATTGGCTCTGGTTAAAAGCACATCTATAGTTTGAGGAAAACAATCTTCCGAAACAAAAAACGTATCTCCATTATCTTTTCCTTTGGCGTGCCAAAGCATAGTCATGGCTTCGGCAGCGGCGGTACCTTCATCTAATAAAGAAGCATTGGCAATCTCCATCCCTGTAAGGTCGGTAATCATGGTTTGATAATTAATCAAAGCCTCCAATCGGCCTTGTGCAATCTCCGCCTGATAAGGAGTGTATTGGGTGTACCATCCCGGGTTCTCCATAATATTTCTGAGGATAACACCAGGAATAATTGTGTCATAATATCCCAAACCAATGTAGGATTTGTAAACTTTATTCTTTGAGGCTATTTTTTTTAGGTAACTCAGCAACTCCTGTTCACTCATGGCGTCAGAAATTTTTAAGTCCTCCTGCATCCTTATGGAGTTGGGTACAGTTTGTTCAATCAATTGGCTGAGAGAGGTAACCCCAATCACTTCAAGCATCTTTTCTTGTTCCTCTTTGTCCGGCCCAATATGGCGGTGAGAAAAATCATCAGTAAAACGTAATATATCGTTCATGTTTATTTAATATTGCAACTTAATTGGTGGCAAAATTACGAAAACCAATTGAAACTGAATGTTTGGAAATCATTAGTAAATTTGTAAAACCGTGAAGAAAATTATCTATATTTTAACATTTATGTTGAATGCCAAGGTAGGCTCTTCTAAATCTACAATTAAGAAAAAGAAGATGGATGTGGATGAATTAACTGATGAACTAACTATCTATATTATTCCTCCGCCGTACCCATTAAATTTCAGGTCACCGGGGTCATTGGCTAAGAGCCTTTGGAAAAATGCAATTGTTTGTATGTTCAGGAAATACAAACACCCCATGGGGCATTTGGTAGTGCATCTTGCTTCTAAAGAAAAAGGGCATGATATCTATACCGGCTCCATCATGAAAAATAAATTTCATGCTTTTTTTACTATTATAAGAACAGGGATGGGCTATGGTACCATGCTACATAGTTTCAAAGGGAAAGAGGATGATGAGAAAAAAGTGTATAAAGAAATTGAGGAGAGAAAAGCCAAAGGAAATATCACTTTTGTAAAGTTTAAATTGGATTCTTCAACCTATAATAAACTCTATAATTTTTATCAGGATTGTAAAGATATTGAGCTTCATAAAAACTATGGTGCTGCCCTTGACCCATTAAAGGGTGAGGGTGCCGGATGTTCTTCTTATGGTGT
>JAPLCZ010000166.1 GCA_026391915.1 Bacteroidota bacterium
CCAAACTTTCCAAAAGTTCTAAAACTTTTGGAAAGTTAAGTACCATTGATTTGAAAAATATACCTGCGGGGATTTATATGGTGCAGGTAGTTGCGGGGGAAAAGATATTTGTAAGACAGGTGGTGAAATGGTAGGTTAAGAAATGTTATTTATTAATTAGTAAAAAATAATTTAAAGTGTCATTTTACCTTTGACCAAACTTTAATTACAAACTCAATGAAAAACATTCATTCAATTTTAAGAATGCTGCTTTGCGGTATTCTATTTATCAATGCTTCAAATCTTTTTGCCAGTCATATGTTAGGGGCACAGGTTACATGGAAATGTAGTGGTAAAGACACTTTTGATATTCAGGCAATAGTTTACCGTGACTGCAATGGAATTGATATGGGCTCCCAAAATATTTCGTATAAACTATGTGGTGGTTCTATTACTTCTCTTACCACAAAAATGTCCACACGTCTTGATATTACACCAACTTATAAAGCTTCATGCACACGTTGTAAGAGTTCAAGCTGTTCAATGCCATATGGCATAGAGAGGTTTATTTTTACCGCACAATTAATTACCACCAAAGCCAAAAGTACTTGTTGTGATATTGTTTTATCTTGGGAACAGTGTTGTAGAAATGGTGCAATTACCACAGGTATTTCTGGAAATTTTTATGTGGAGGCAAAAATGAATAGATGTATAAAGCCAGGTGATAATTCACCTTACCCTACTTATGCACCAGTTGCAATTGCCAGAAGAAAAGAGGCTAAAATTTTCAATTTTGGAGTGATTGACGATGACGGTGATTCATTAGTTTATTATTTCAGTGACCCATTATCAGGTGCCGGAACAAAACTATCTTATAGCAGCCCCTATAGTAAAACAAAGCCCTTGAAATTTTTAGGTTGGCCAAATGCAGACTCATCATGGATGCCCAATAAATGCGGGTTTCACTTTGACTCTGCAAATGGTGATATTAAATTTGTTCCCACCAAAATAGAACATACTGTTGTTGTGGCTGTAGTTGAGGAATGGGGTAAAGACTCTTCAGGTAAAACAATAAAAAAAGGGGAAATAAGAATTGATGCCGATTTAATAGTAATTGACTCCAGTGTTAATCATGCACCCCTAATTTCCGGCATAGATAGCACAACCATTACTGATGCCCATTTTTGCGTTAATAAGGCAAAGTGCTTTTCCATTTATACCTATGATTCTGATACGGCGGATACCGTAAGTGTTAGTTGGAATAATGGTATTCCCAGTGCATCATTTATAATTGGGACAAATGTAAAAAACCCTAAATCAATATTTTGTTGGAAACCAACAGCAAGTCATGCTAGGAAAATGCCTTACACCTTTGTGGTAAACGCTATGGACAATGTATCACCATTAAATGGGAGAACATTTCTTTCTTATAGAATTTATGTGGATCCTTTGCCTACGGTACAAATAGTGGATACAATAAAGGGATGTAACGATGTTGTGTTTTACGCTTTCCCAAAAAATAATTCTACAATAATTAAATATACCTGGACTCTTGAAGATTCTGGAAAGCTTTATTTATCAACTGGGAATAAAGTTAATCATCATTATATTAAACCCGGCACCTATAAATGGAGAATTGATTTTGAAAATAGTTATCAGTGTATTTCTTCGGATAGCGGAACAATTACCATCCCGGCATTTGTGAATGTAAAATTACCGAATGATACAATAGTTTGTAAAAACACCAAATTAAGTATTTCTTCTACCTATGGTGGTGGTACCTCACCCTATCAATTTCTATGGAGTACTGGCGACAAGATTAATGGTTATATAGCCCCAGTTATTAATAAGGATACCCTCTCACTCCTTGTATTTGATAATAATAAATGTGCTAATAGTGATACAATGCACATAAGAGTTTTTAAAAATTCACCCCCTAATATTAATGATGAAAGAAGTTGCAAAGGATCTACAGTTATTCTTCAGGATACCAACATAAAATACAAGGCATCTTATAAATGGATTGACCTAGCTAAAGGAAAAATAATTGGAACCAGCAGTTCTCAAGCTATTACAGATTCAGGGCAATACGCAGTAATAGTCACAGATACTTTTGGCTGCATTGGGTACGATACTGCCAATGTTTATTTCAATAACCCTGGCTCTGTAATTCCTAAAAAATATGCTGCCTGCTATGGTGATACCATTAACATGGATGGTGGCATCAGTGACTCCGCAGCCAAATGGAATTGGAGTACCATAAATGCATCACCCATTTTGGTTGGGAACACAAAAAAAATAAAATACCCAACTACCACTATTAATCCTTCATCAATGCTTCTTGTTACTTTAAGCCAAACATATAAAGGAGTATCATGTTCATCTTTTGATACAATGAGGCTTATTGTACACCCCCTTCCTCCATCCCCTAATGTAATGCAAAGTCATGATACCTTATTTTCATCGAATCTTACTGCTCAATATTATCAATGGAGTTCAGATTCTGTTGATATTTTTGGCGCAACAAATTCATGGTTCCACCCAACAAAAAACGGGAAATATAAAGTTAAAATAATAGATAGTCTGGGTTGTTCCTCAACCTCTAATTTGTTTGGTTATACTTACACTGGAATTGGAAATAGCAGCAACGAATTAGCCTTTAATATTTACCCCAACCCCGCCAAAGACATTTTGAATATTGAAATACAAAACTCAAACCTCATAGGTTTTGAAAACCAACGAGGTTTAGAAGTTTCTTTATTCAATACCCTTGGGCAAAAGGTTTATGAAGCAAAGGGCAAAGAATCCCACCATCAAATTGAATTGAAAAATATACCCGCAGGGATTTATATGGTGCAGGTAGTTGCGGGGGAGAAACTGGCGGTGAGGAGGACAGTTGTGGTGAGGAAATAAAATATAAAGCAGGCAATAAGAAATGTGCTATGTGGTCATTTCTTATTGCCCATTCCCCATTCATTCTTCACATTCCCCATTACCCCCTTCATGAATTCTTGACGCAATTGCCTAAATTTGCGCCCTTATTAAAAAAGTACCATTTATGAACAAAATTTTATGTGTATTGCTTTTGGTGGCAATGGCTGCATGCAATAACTCAAACAAAAACAATGAAGGCGGCAAATCATCCGGCAAGGATGGGGATATGCTATCCTTCTATAAAAAACTTTTTGCACAGGCATCCCGCAATGAGGACCCTTATACTATGTTGCAATCTGCCAATGCCATTGTGGTATTGGATGAGGCTGGCTCAGTAAATTATCTTGATTCTTTGGCGAATTTATACACTGCTCTTAACATGATTCCGCAAGCAGGAAAGATGGCTGAGAAGGGCTTAAAGAAAAACCCAAAGAACACCAATTTGCTGGAAATTAAAATTAATGCTGATGCCTCCACAGGCAATTTTGATGGAGCATTAACCCAGGCGCAAAAGCTGTATTCTGAAACCAATGACATTAAATACCTTTATTTTCAGGCGCAGATAAATATGCAGGCGCAAAACATGAAAGCTGCTGGTGATGTTATCAATTCTTTGGAGGCACACCCCAACTTCACTAAAGATTCTGTGAAATTGCAAGCACAAAACGGGATGCAGAAAGTGCCTATCCCGGCAGTGACTTTATATATGCGTGGCATTATCGATTTGCAAAGCCGCAAAGGAGAAGAGGGTGTAAAGAAAATGCAAAAGGCATTGGAGATTTTCCCTGCCTTTTATATGTGCCGCAGAGATTTGCAACAAATTATGCAGCGCGCCCAAGAACAACAGCAGCAGCAAAGGCAGCCACAGAGGTAGGCTTTGTTTCGGTTTATTTTTTAGCCCTGAAGGGGCGTAATATAATAACACAGGGTGAAGCCCTGTGACAGAATAACACGGGGAGTACTCCCGTTAAATAAAAGAACAATGAATATACTTGAACTAAATGAGGATGTTTTTTATCATCCTTTAGAAAGAGTAAAAAAGAAAATTGTCTCTCTCCTTTTATTGCTTGTAGTAGTGATGGGGGCAAATGTATTTATGGGTTCATCCCCTAATTATCTTGCCCCAAAATTTAATATGGATGGGGGAGTAACTACCAAGGCTTTTAACCTTCCCAAAGAAATCTATTTTGCAGGGGAGAAAGTCCCCCTCAAAGATTTTGAAGTGGCGGAAAGACTGGATAGAGAGCTCCACATAAACATCTATTGGCAAAGCAATACTTTGCTTTCTTTAAAAAGAGCAGGCAGGTATTTTCCTATTATTATCCCTATCCTAAAACGCAATGGAATCCCAGAAGATTTTAAATTTTTGCCATTGATAGAAAGTAGTTTTCTGCATGTTATTTCTCCTGCCGGGGCAGAGGGCTTTTGGCAGTTTATGCCCGAAACAGGTAAGAACTATGGACTGGAAATAAACCGTGAGGTAGATGAACGCTACCATCTCGAAAAAGCTACCGAAGCTGCGTGTAAATATCTGCGGGAAGCCTATGCTGTTTTTGGTAGTTGGACTATGGCTGCCGCCTCCTACAATATGGGCGCAAATGGTTTAAAAATGGTGAAGGATTATCAGAAAGAAGATAATTATTATGACCTGGAATTGAATGAACAAACCGCCAGATATGTGTTCCGATTGTTGGCAATAAAAGAGGTGATGGAACACCCCAATAGATATAACTTTTACTATAGCCGTGGGCAACTTTATCAGCCATTGGCTACCTATAAACTTAAGGTGGATACGAGTATTAAAAACATGGTGGGCTTTGCAAAATCTCAGGGAATTAATCTTAAGCTTTTGCATACTTTTAACCCATGGATGAAGCGGGACAAACTCAGTAATAAGGATGGAAAAACTTATGTTATTGAAATCCCTAAAGATAAAAACGCAGGGTTGTTTCAAGGGGAAGAAGACACCGTTAGGTTGAGTTTGGTTTTGCCACAAAAACCCACGAAGGATTCCCTTATCCCTATCATCAATTCGCCCATAGCAAAGGACACTTTGAGCCGCAGCCTTATTCCTGTAATCTATCAGGTAAAATGGGGTGATAACCTAACCCGCATTGCCCAAAAACAGAAAGTAAAAATCACAGATATTATTGTCTGGAATAAATTAGAAAATACAAAACTGCGCAAAGGGCAGGAACTTTTGATTTACCGCAAACCCATTGAAAACACAGCCTCCAAAGAAACCAACTAAGCCTGCCAAAGCCAAACCCAACCACATTGAAAACGGCACCATAGAAGTTTTTGGGGCAAGGGAACACAATCTTAAAAACATTGACCTTGCTTTGCCCAAAAACAAATTAATTGTGTTTACAGGGTTAAGTGGTTCCGGCAAATCAACCCTTGCTTTTGATACCATTTATGCAGAGGGGCAGCGCAGATATATGGATACTTTTTCCGCCTATGCAAGGCAGTTTATGGGCAACCTCACCCGCCCTAATGTGGACAAGATTAACGGGCTGAGTCCTGTGATTTCTATAGAACAAAAATCTACCAATAGAAACCCGCGTTCCACGGTGGGCACTATCACTGAGATTTACGATTTCCTGCGACTACTCTATGCCCGCCATGCAGATGCCTATTCTTACGAAACAGGCAAAAAGATGGTTCGCTTTTCTGATGAACAGATTTTGGAAAGTATCAATCAGGAGTTCAAAGGTGAGTCGGTTTATTTTTTATCTCCATTGGTGAAACGCAGAAAGGGACATTACCGCGAACTTTTTGAGCAGTTAATTAAATCAGGATATACCAAAGTGCGGGTGGATGGAGAGGTGCTGGATTTGGTTTCTAAAATGCAAGTAGCAAGATTCAAAATCCATGATATTGAGTTGGTGGTGGATAAAGTAAAGATTGGTGAAACCTCAGAGCAGCGTATTAGACAATCACTGGATTTAACTTTAAAACAGGGAAAGGGAACACTGATTATTTACACCCTTGACCCCGAAAGAGAAAAGTACTACAGCCGCAATTTGATGTGTGCAGATACCGGAATTTCTTATGATGAACCCCAACCCAATTCCTTCTCTTTTAACTCACCTTATGGCTGGTGTCCCAAATGCAAAGGCATGGGCTTTACCTATCAATTTAAGTTTGAAGATTTATTCCCAAATACTGAGTTAAGCATACGTGAGGGGGCAATTGCGCCTTTTGGCAAAGAGGCAGATTATTGGAATCTCCATGTGCTGAAAGCTGTTGGAAAGCGTCATGATTTCAAACTGGGTGACCCTGTAAAAAACATCTCGCCAGAGGGCATGAATGAAATACTTTATGGCTTTGAGGAGAAGATAAAAGTGGATTATAATTTTCAGGAATTCAATGTACAGTGGGATGGATTGATAGCCTATTTTGAGAATGTGATTATCAACAGAACGGAGTCTGCCCTTACAGAAAAAATAGAACATGCAAAGGAAACCGCCTGAAAAAGGAAGCCCTCTACTTTAAAATTGATAATAAAAACATTGGTGAAATTGCTAGCACACAATTGGATTTATTTTATGAGTGGGTAGAGAATATTGAAAAGAATCTGGATGGAAGAGCCAAAATTATTGCGGGTGAAATCATCAAAGAAATAAAAACCAGAACCAAATTTTTATTGGATGTTGGGTTGGATTATCTCAACCTTAACCGCCCGTCGTTTTCGCTGAGTGGTGGTGAGGCGCAGCGCATTAGGCTGGCAACACAGATTGGTTCGCAGCTGATTAACGTAACTTATATTTTGGATGAGCCAAGTATTGGTTTGCACCAAAGGGATAACGTAAGGCTGATTAATTCTCTCAGGAATTTATGTGAAATTGGCAATACCGTTTTGGTGGTAGAGCATGATAAAGATATGATTCTTGCCGCCGATTATGTGGTGGATTTAGGTCCGGGTGCCGGCACACACGGGGGCAAAATAGTTTCGCAAGGAACCATAGAAGAAATCTTAAAAGATAACAGCATCACTACCCAATACCTCAATGGAACAAGAAGCATTGCTACCCCAGCAAAAAGGAGAGAAGGCAACGGACTTTTCCTTGAACTCAATGGGGCAACGGGGCATAATTTAAAAGATGTAAACATCAAAATTCCATTAGGGACTTTGGTGTGTATTACGGGTGTTTCCGGCAGTGGGAAATCAACCTTAATTGCGGATACATTGTACCCCATTTTAAAGAAACATTTCTACAGGAGTTCAGCACCTGCCATGCCTTATAAGTCCATCCATGGGCTTAAGAATATTGATAAAGTAATTGAGATTGACCAATCCCCAATTGGCAGAACGCCCCGTTCTAATCCTGCTACATATACTGCTGTATTTACCCATATTCGCAATCTGTTTTCTATGTTGCCAGAGGCTAAAATAAGAGGCTATGCAGTGGGCAGATTTTCATTTAATGTAAAAGGTGGCAGGTGCGAGGATTGTGGTGGCGCAGGCCTCAAAACTATTGAGATGAACTTCTTGCCTGATGTATATGTGGAGTGCCCAACTTGCTTCGGCAAACGCTATAACCGTGAGACGTTGGAGGTGCGTTATAAAGGCAAATCCATTAGTGATGTTTTGGATATGACAGTGGAAAATGCAGTAGAGTTTTTTGAGTTTGTTCCGTCCATTAGGCGGGTGATGCAAACCCTGAAAGATGTTGGGTTGGGATACATAAAAGTGGGGCAATCGTCCACCACACTTAGCGGTGGCGAGGCACAGCGTGTGAAGCTGGCAACAGAACTTGCAAAGCGGGATACGGGACAAACTTTTTATATATTGGATGAGCCCACCACAGGGCTACATTTTGAGGACATCCGCATATTGATGGAGGTGGTAAATGTGTTGGTGAATAAAGGCAATACCGTACTCATTATTGAGCACAATATGGATGTGATTAAACTCGCAGATTACGTTATTGATTTGGGTGCAGAAGGCGGTGTAAAAGGTGGGGAGATTATAGCCTGCGGCAGTCCAGAAGACATTGCCAAAAACAAAAAAAGCCACACAGGATTCTTCCTTAAAAAAGAGCTGGAAATAAAATAAAACATGAGTAGAAGAAACAGTGATAAGATGGCGGAGGTGCATGAAATGCCCAATGTTTTTGAGAACGGGCAGGAACTGCAACCGGATTGGTGCACTACCTTTTTTGGTAACACAAATCCTATTGTTTTGGAGTTGGGTTGCGGCAGGGGAGAGTACACCGTAAACCTTGCACGCCGCTACCCTAATAGCAATTTTATTGGTGTAGATTATAAAGGCCCTCGCGTGTGGAAAGGTGCAGGCATTGCCTTAAAAGAAGGCTTGAAAAACGTGGCTTTTCTAAGAATAAGGATTGAGAATATCCTTGAGTATTTACAGCCCCACAGCATTGCAGAAATATGGATTCCGTTCCCTGACCCATACCCAAAAAAATCAAAGCAGGAGAAGAGATTGGTCTCCAAAAGATTTATGGAAATCTATCAGCAATTGCTGGTGCCCAATGGCATCATCCACCACAAAACGGATAATGAAGATTTATTCAATTTTGCTTTGGAAACAATGGCAGAAATGAAACTCAACCTACTTGCCCACACCTTTGATTTGCACACCTCCCCATACCTTGATGAGCTCACCGGAATCCACACAAAATACGAAGCTATTTTTATGGCTGAGGGGCTTAAAATAAAATATCTGAAGGCTAAAATTTAAAAACTAAGCCCTACCTTTCGCCGAAATATTACTCTAGATGAAAAGACCCACAGAGCAGATTTATGGCAACTATAGTCCTGAAGACTTCCTTGTTTGGAAGACACTTTACAATAGGCAAATGGCAATTTTGGAGAAAAGCGCTGCCAATGATTATTTAAATGCTATCCAACAAATCAACTTTTCTGCTGATAGAATTCCTGATTTTATGGAGGTAAATAAACTCCTTGCAGCCCGCACAAATTGGGGGTTAACAACAGTGCCTAACATCAGCCCTGTAAAAGAGTTTTTTGAGTTCCTTACCAAGAAAAAATTTACTGCCACATGTTGGTTGCGCACTATGGCGCAAATGGATTATCTGGAAGAGCCTGATATGTTTCATGATGTATTTGGGCATGCCCCTTTACTCACCAACCAAAGCTATTGCGATTTTTTTAAGGAGCTTGGTGAGATGGCAATGCAGCATTTGGATAACGATGAAATCATCACCATGGTTGGGCGGCTTTATTGGTTTACTATTGAGTTTGGTTTAATACAGGAGGGAGGGCAAACAAAAGTTTTTGGTGCAGGCATTATGAGTAGCAATAGTGAGAGCCACCATGCCCTTAGCAATGATTCTAAGAAAATTTCCTTCAATGTAAAAGAGGTTATGCATTCGGACTACAGGACAGACATACTGCAAGAAAAATACTTTGTAATTGATAGTTTCCCCCAACTGGCAGCAAGCGTTGGCGAGATAAGAAAGGAACTGGAGGTTTATATTAAATAACCTACCTAAGCCTATCCGCTGACCTAACCAGTGCCTCATCTTTTAGGATGGCTCTGGCAGCTAATAAAAACATAATGATAGAAAGTATGGGGAGGAAAGAAGCTGGCTGAATTCCGGAGTAATTACCCCCTAACTCTTTAATTAAATAAAATACTTCACCAAAAATTACTACACAAAATAAGGCTAATAAACGTGCAAGATTCGCTTGAGGTTTACGTCTTCTGTAAAGAAAAAGGCAGGCTAAACTCCCAATAAAAATAACTGCACTTACTCCTTCTAATATCATGTTTTGGGTACCCTCTTCTCTATTATGTAGCACGCCTTTATCAGGATGAACTATTTCAGAAACACTAAACCTTGAGTACAAGACAGTATTTATCTCAATTTTATCAACCCCAATTCCCCCCCCCTTCCATAATGGCATAAAAAGAAAACAACTTTGCGCCACAATGGCTATCAATAAAAATATACTTTGTATCCTTTGAATCATATCAAAAATTTTTACAAAACTACTCAAAAAATAGCGACACTCTAACCCTTGCAAGATGCTTTTGCCTATAACCCTATAACCTTAATTACGATTTTATAGTACCCGAAGCCCTACTTTTGCGGTAGATATAATAAGGATGGAAATGTTTGACATGTTTAAAATGCTTGGCAGGGTAGGCGAAATTAAAGAGAAGATGGGCGATGCCAAAGCCAAATTGAAAACAATTGAGATTACAGAATCTGAATTGGATGGTGTGGTAGTAGTAACCATTTCAGGGGATAAGGTGGTAAAGAGCATCAGCACCTCTGAAGAATTTTATACCACTTATAGCAAATCAGAACGCGAAAGTATACTTACCGAGGCTGTGAATAATGCCATCCAAAAAGCCGAGGCAAGCTCTAAACAAATAATGGCTGAGGAGCTAAAAGATGTAATGCCGGATATCCCGGGATTGGATATTAATAACCTCCCGTTTGGGTTGTAGTTGCTAAAGCAACACTATATCATCCACAATTTTATTTCCTAATTCTTCATTAACGCTATCAATTATTTTGGTGCGCATATAGGTGAGTTCCTGCTTTAGTGCGGCAGAATCTACCCGGATAAATAGTGTTGATTTTTTTAGGTATAAATCCCTGGTGTGTTTCTCAATGTGGGGGCCAATAATATTAGCCCACTTATTCACAATCTGGGCTTCGTAAATCTTCCCTTTTAATTTATATGCATGAAGCATTTGTTCTATAGAATCCTTTAAGGAAACCTGATTATTAGTAGTCATGGGGTTGGTTTTGTTATGTAAAGGTATGGCAATAGTTGGTTAAGTTGTTCCTCCTATTTTTCAACAGGCTAAGGGGGTTTAAAAAGAATAAGTTAGTGGGGCTAACCTTGGGTTATCCATAGGTTCTCTACAATAATCGGGGCTTGTTGATAAGACCAGTTACTCATCATAATTCACTACCACATCCGCAGTAAGGGGGTGGCTTTGGCACGTGAGTACATAGCCATCTCTTATCTCTGCATCCGTGAGTCCTTCCCTATCATCCATCACTACTTTGCCGGAAACCAATTTGGCTTTGCAGGTGCAACATGAGCCTATCATGCAGGCATAGGGCGGGTCTAAATCGTTATCCAATCCTGCCTCTAAAATACTATTGCTGGGGGTAACAGTTACTACTTTCTCTACCCCATCAAGGATAATAGTTACCTGCCTTTCTATTACTTTATCGCTAGCTTCTTCTTGTGGTTTTTCATCCTCCATTGGGTGGCTGAGGGCGGCGGTAAAATGCTCTTCATGCACTTGCTCTTTGCTAAAACCAATTTCTTTCAGGGCAAGGGATGCTTGCTCAATCATGCCACTTGGGCCGCAGATATAAAACTGTTTCTTTAACCCAAAATCTTTTACATCGGTAGTCACTATTTCTTTTACTAAAGCTTGATGTAGCCTCCCTCTCCTACCCTGCCATTCATCACCCACGCGGGTGAGGGTATGTATGAGTTGCAACCTCTCAGGATATTGGTTTTGCAGGGTTTCCAAATCATTTTTAAAGATAATAGAATCCAAACTTTTATTGCCATATACCAAAGTGATTTTGCTTTGTGGCTCTTGCTGCAATGCCGTTCTGAGTATGCTCATTAAGGGGGTAATGCCACTGCCCGCACCAATCAAAACATAATGATTTTGGTGGCCTGCATCCATAGTTGCTGTGAAGTTGCCCATAGGCGGCAGCACCTCCATCTCCATCCCTTCTTTGATGGTTGCATTGAGGTGGTTGGATGCCAACCCGCCCTCCATACGTTTTACGGTAACAATTAAATTATCTGCATCATTGGGGTTGGCACAAAGGGAGTAAGCGCGGTTATAATTTTTGCCGTTGATATCAATTTTTAAAGTAAGATATTGCCCGGGTATATAATGGTAAATGCTGCGGTCAGGGTTTTGGAAATGGATAGAAATGGCATCTGCCGTTTCGTGGGTAATCTTATTAATTTTTATTTTTTGGAACTTAAGAGCCATGGGTGTTTTGTAGTATTTGGTGCCTGAAATAGGCAAGCGTATTATACCGCAAAGTTAGTGAGAAAGAGTTGTCAGTTGTCAGTTGTCAGTTGTCAGAAAAAAAGAAAAAAGTTTCAAGTTTAATGGTTGTAGCTACTCATGCTTCGTTATGGCTGATGGCGTACCAAACATTTTTTCTTTGGTAGGTTTCAGTTGGTAAACCTTCAGCCGAGGCAGCGGATTACAGATGAATAATGAAAATCAAACCCATCATTATATCATTGGTATCAGCGGTTCAGACTTTTTTTTGAAAATTTTTTTCTCACACAACCATTACCTTTGTCTTTAAGAACCTAAAAGTTTAAAGATGATGAATAGAATTTATGTGGCTCTTTTGCTTCTCTTTTTTGCTGTGTTGCAAATTGAGGCAGCACCCATCTCTGGCACATACACCATTAACCCAAGTGGTAGTGGTAGCCGAAATGTAAAGACTTTTAATGCCGCAGTACAACTGCTAAGAGATAGTGGCGTAAATGGCGCGGTGGTGTTTAATGTGGCGGATGGGAAGTATAGTGAAAGGATAATAATCCCTTCTATAAATGGAGCTTCATTAATTAATAATATTACTTTTATATCTGCCACTAAAGACAGTACAAAAGTGATATTGGACTCTAAAAATTCAGGCAAAATAAACAACTATACATTGTTGTTGGATGGTGCAAAGTATTTCAATTTTCAGAACATTACCATTATGCGGTCTGATTCAGTAAACGCAATATATGCAAGAGTAGTTGAGATAGCTGGCTCCAAGAATATATCCTTTAATGGGTGTATTTTTAATGGGGTAAAGTCAAACACAAACTACACTGTTGTTATTGCATCAGACTATAATTCTCCTGCTGATTCTTTTATAAATTTTACAAATAATATAATTCGTAACGGCTATTTTGGTGTGGAGTGATATGGCGAAAGCACTACTACTTTTGATTATAAAATTTCATTTATTCACAACTATGTTGATGGTGGATTTGTTGGCGCTTTTAACATTGGTTATCAATCCAACCTTTTATTGCAAAATAATAATATTGATGGCACAGGTAAGGCAACAAATGAAGTTAGCGTTAATGAAATTCATGGGGCATCACGCATCAATGGTAATCGAATTTCATCCGTCCAAAATGGTCTTTCTATAATAAATAGTAATGGAGACCCGGACACTATTCAAATAATCAATAACATGATTTCTTGTAAAGATGGAACACCCTTTTATTCCTCTGGAACTTATAATTTGATTGTTTATTACAATAGTTTTTATTGCTATGGGAAAACCGTTTCAGTAAATACATGCGATATAGTAAATGTTAATCGCTACAATGCAAACACCTATTTTATGAATAACATTTGTCATAATGATTCTGGAGGAATTGCCATTTCAAGTTTTGAGGGAATTACGAACTCTGATTATAATAATTATTACACATCAGGTACTTATCTCATTCAATGGCAAAGTGCAAAATACAAAACATTAAGTGCGTTAAAGCTTGCTGAGTCTGTTGACCACCAATCTATCTCTGTAAAAACAGATTTTGTTAGTAGTAGCAATCTACATCTTATTAAAAATTCTGTAACCAATGTTAGGCTCAAAATGAAGAACCTAATTTCAGATGTAAGTACTGACATTGATGGTGATAAAAGAGACACGGCTATGCCCTGTATTGGTGCGGATGAAACCAAGTTGAAGTACTCATTGCCGTCGGTTTCGGGGAGGGTTTATTATGATTTTAATTATAACCATAAAAAAGATACCAATGATCTTTCAGTAAGCAATTATAAGGTGAAACTAATGCAAGATTCAAACACGGTTTTAGAATATTTATTCACGGATAAGGAGGGAAATTACTTTGCCTATACGGGTGTAGGAAAATATTTACTTAAGGCTAAAGGCAATAATGATTATCTTAAATGTTTCCCAAATGATACCATCATATACATCAAAGACTCAATAACCAAATTAGAAAATATTGACTTTGGAGTTCTATCTGATACCCTTTATCAAGATTTTGCAAATGTCATGATTAACAGAGGAATTAGAAAGGATAGAGTAAGTAAAGTCAATCTTATTGTTTTGAATAATGGTAATCTTAATGACACACCAACTGTCTTGTTAAGGGGTTATTCCAGGTTGAGAATTGATTCTGTAATTAATATAGAATTAAAAAGGAATTTGACTAAGTCGGGTAAATTTTATAATGATAGTACATTTTCTTTTAAACCAGATAAAATTAAGTCTTATTCACAATCCAATTTCTTAGTTTATGTTTCTACTACAGACAGTTCTAAAATTGGTGATAAAGCAATCCTGATTTCCAAAGTAATACATGATAAATATGAGGAAGACACCTTAAATAATTATGATACAATTATTAGAGTAATTAACAATTCATATGACCCCAACCTTAAACATGTTTCAGATTCATCACGTGCATTAACAGACATCAAACCTCTTCTTTACACCGTCAATTTCCAAAACACCGGTAACGATGTAGCTTTTGATATTGTTGTAAAAGATAAGCTTGATAAAAACCTAAATCTTGAAACATTTGAGATGATTACCTATTCTCATCCATGCAAATATAAAATTGTAAACAATGAGCTAATTGTTACTTACTCAAATATAAACTTACCTGATAGCAATCATGATGAGCCCAATAGTCATGGTTATTTTATGTATAAGATTTCACCTTATAAAAACTTCCCAAACTTTACAAAAATCAATAACACCGCTTACATATATTTTGACCAAAACGCTGCAATTATTACCAATACAGTAAGCACTCTTTTTGGAACTGTTGGCATTGAGGAAAGTATTTTCTCAGGCAATAATAACATCCATCTTTACCCCAACCCTACCACCTCAACAACAACTTTAGAAGTAAACAATCTTCCACAAACCAATACCTCAATTACCCTTACAGATATGGTGGGCAGGCAACTCATTCAACTCACCCAAACCCCAAATGCAGAAGGCAAACTTATTAAAGAGATTGATGTTTCCACCTTGCCAAAGGGTATGTATTTTATCTCAGTGCAGAATGAGAGGATGAGGGTTGTGAGTAAGTTGGTGGTGCGATAAAAAGAGTTGTCGGTTTTCAGTAGTCAGTTATCAGTCAACCCTCGCCACATTTGAAATGTTGCGAGGTTCACATCTTCAAATCTGAAAATCAAAACATCTAATCGGGTTTAAAAAAATTTCTGCGTCCTTTTTACCCATGCTGCGTCAATAGGTTGTAAATAAATTTTAACAACTTAAAAAACAAAATTATGGAAAATCAAAATTGTGGTTGCGGTAACCAAAACACTAACTGCAACACTAACACACATGCCAAAAATTGCTGTAACCAAAGCAATCAGAACCAAGAAAAATGTAATTGCAACTGCCAAAAAAATGAATGCCATTGTGGTTGCCAACCAAGGCAATGCAACTGCGATTGCAATTGCGGAAATCAAAGATGTAATTGTGGGGGTGGTAGGTGTTGTTAAAGTAAGTTGGAGGGGGTAACAGGGATGTGATTTTTTGCCGAAGGCAAAAAATCACATCCCTGTTTTATTTACAATTCTGGATAAATATTCTGGATATTCTTCTCCCAAGCCCATGATGAAATCACCATTTCATCCAAATCATAATCTGCCTTCCAACCCAAAACGGTATTGGCAAGAGTGGTATCAGAATAAATACTCATTACATCACCGGGGCGTTTGGCGCCTACTTCATAATTCAGTTTAACGCCGGAGGTTCTCTCAAAAGCTTCTATCACTTCAAACACAGAATTGCCGTGGCCTGTCCCCAAATTAAAAGCTTCATAAGGCGCGGCAGATTTATTTTTCAGCATCCTCTCCACAGCTATCACGTGTGCCTTTGCAATATCTACTACATGTATATAATCACGGATGCAGCTGCCATCTGGGGTGGTGTAATCACCACCATGTATTTGCATTTTATTGCGTTTGCCAATAGCTGTTTGGGTAACTATGGGCATCAAGTTATTAGGAGAGCCAATAGGCAATTCCCCAATTAAAGCAGAAGGATGCGCACCAATAGGGTTAAAATATCTGAGACTAATAGCATGTAGGCTATAGGCTTTTGTGCAATCACGGATTACCTCTTCGCATATTTTTTTGGTATTGCCATACGGGGAAACGGGAGGTTTCACTGGCATATTTTCAGTAACGGGTAAGGTATCCGGCTCTCCATAAACTGTGCATGAAGAAGAAAAAACCAATGCTTCAATTTTATGCTTCAGCATTGCCTCCACCAACATCACTGTGGCGCCTACATTATTTTTATAATAGTCAATTGGTTTTTTCACTGATTCCCCAACGGCTTTATGTGCCGCAAAATGGATAACTGCTGCAATATCTTGATGGGTATTGAAGATGGCTTCAAGGGCAGTACTATCTAATAAATCGGTATTATAAAAAGTAGGGCGTTTGCCAGTGATTTTCTCAATGCAATCCACCACTTTTATGTAGGAGTTGCAGAGGTTATCTATCACAACAACCTCATAGCCTGAGTTGAGTAATTCCACCACTGTGTGTGAGCCAATATATCCTGTGCCTCCTGTTACTAAAACTTTCGTCATTGCTTTATTTTGGTCTCACCAAATTGTTTTCTAAAATATATTCTTGCTGGGTTGATGGGCATTTTGCTATCCCGTTTTCGTCAAACTCTAATTTCATTCCATGTGCACTGAACCAACCTTTTTGTTTAGCAGGGTTACCCATGATTAGGGCATAATCAGGTACGTCTTTAGTGACCACCGCACCCGCCCCAATAAACGCAAAACGGCCAATGGTTATTCCACAAACAATAGTAGCATTAGCCCCAATAGTTGCCCCTTTTTTTACTAAGGTTTTTTTGTATTCTGATTTCCTCTCCACATGGCTGCGGGGGTTCATCACGTTGGTAAAAACCATGGATGGACCAAGGAATACATCATCCTCACAAACTACTCCTTCATAAATAGAAACATTGTTTTGCACCTTAACATTATTGCCAAGGATTACTCCATTAGCAACAAAAACATTCTGCCCAAGGTTGCAGTTTTTGCCAAGGATTGCCATACCCATCACATGAGAGAAATGCCAAACTTTACTGCCTTCACCTACTGTGCAGCCCTCATCAATTATGGCAGTGGAGTGAGAATAAAAACTCATTACTAAGCCACCGTTTGTTTTTTGAATTCAGGGAGATTCATGAAATACTCAAGGGTGATGCGAAGCCCTTCTTCCCGCTTTACTTTGGGCGTCCAATTCAATATTTCTTTTGCTTTACTGATGTCTGGCTTCCGTTGTTTGGGGTCGTCTTCGGGTAGGGGTTCATAACTTATTTTGCTGCCAGAATTGGTAATTTTTACTATCTCTTCTGCAAAATCTTTAATACTTATTTCTTCGGGATTGCCAATATTAACAGGGTAATTATAATCAGACATTAACAATCTGAAAATCCCTTCCACTTCATCTTCCACATAAGTAAAAGAACGGGTTTGAGAACCATCACCAAACACTGTAATATCTTCTCCACGTAAAGCCTGCGCCATAAAAGCTGGGAGAGCCCTTCCATCATCCAACCTCATTCTTGCACCAAAAGTATTGAAGATTCTCACTATCCTTGTATCCACCCCATGAAACCTATGGTATGCCATGGTGATGGCTTCCATAAATCTCTTTGCTTCATCATATACTCCTCTTGGCCCAATAGGATTTACATTGCCCCAATACTCTTCCGTTTGCGGATGAATGGTTGGGTCGCCATAAACCTCCGAGGTGGAAGCCACTAAAATTCTTGCTTCTTTTTCTTTGGCTAACCCCAATAAATGCATGGTACCAATAGAGCCCACCTTCATAGTTTGTATGGGCATTTTAAGGTAATCAATTGGGCTGGCAGGGGAGGCAAAATGTAGGATGTAATCCAGCTTACCTGCCACATGCACAAAGCGTGTTACATCATAATTATGAAACTCAAAATTGGGCAAACGAAAGAGGTGAGAGATGTTATCAAGATTCCCAGTTAGCAAATTATCCATAGCTATTACGTGGAAATCCTCTTTGATAAAACGGTCACAAAGATGTGAGCCAAGAAACCCAGCACCACCCGTAATTAACACCCTCTTTCTTTCAGTCATAATTTATTTATTAGTCACTTTTCTTCTACCAATAGATTCATAATGGTAACCCATTCCCTCCATCTCTTCTGGAGAGAAAAGATTTCTGCCATCAAAGATGGCTTTGTTTTTTAGTTTGCTATTCAGCACATCAAAATCTGGATTGCGGAACACCGGCCACTCAGTCATTATCATCAAAGCATCGGCATTATTAAGGGCTTCATATTGGTCTTCCACAAATTCAATTCTATCTTTAAAAATACTCTTTACGTGTGGCATTGCCTCGGGGTCATAGGTGCTGATAGTGCAACCCGCCTCCAATAGATATTCTATGTTTTCTAATGCCGGAGCTTCACGTATATCATCAGTATGGGGCTTAAATGCCAATCCCCAAACTGCAATCTTTTTCCCTTGTAAATTATTGTTGAAATAAGCTTTTAGTTTGGGTAACAAAACAGCTTTTTGCTTTTCGTTTACATTAATCACCGAACCTAATATCTTGAAATCATAACCATTCTCTTCTGATGTTTTTCTGAGTGCCTGTACATCTTTAGGGAAACAACTTCCGCCATAGCCAATACCCGGGAAAAGAAACCTTTTTCCTATGCGGCTATCACTGCCTAAACCTATACGTACATCATCCACATTAGCACCAACGCGTTCACACAAAAGTGCAATTTCATTCATGAAAGAAATCTTGGTAGCAAGGAAAGAATTGGCTGCATACTTTGTCAACTCTGCTGACCTTTCATCCATAAAAATTAATGGATTGCCCTGCCTAACAAAAGGGGCATATAGCTTCTCAATTTGTTCTTTTGCTTTGGCCGATGTAGTGCCAATTATCACCCTCTCAGGTTTCATAAAATCTTCCACAGCTACACCCTCACGCAAGAACTCAGGATTTGAAACCACATCAAATTCTACGGTTGCATTTTTAGCAATTCGTTCTCTTACCAAATCGGCAGTGCCTACGGGCACAGTACTTTTATCTACCACTACAGTATAGTGTTTTAGCATACTGCCTAATTGGTCAGCCACGCCAAGAATATATCTTAAATCCGCAGCACCATCAGCACCCGGAGGGGTGGGCAATGCAAGCATAATTATTTGTGTTCCTTCAATTCCTTCTTCAAGGTTTGTGGTGAATTTCAGCCTGCCTTGTTTTACATTATTCTGAAAAAGAATTTCCAGTCCGGGTTCATAAATCGGGATGATTCCGTTCTTCATTTTCTCCACTTTGGCGGCATCAATATCCACGCATGTTACAAAATTCCCGTGCTCTGCGAAACAAGTTCCTGTTACCAGCCCAACGTATCCGGTTCCTACTACTGTTAAATGCATTGTTTAATTAAAATATTGTTTTACTGTTGTTGTTATAAACTCAATTTGTTCATCATCCAATTCGGTATGCATGGGTAGGCTAATAACCTCCTTGCATAAGTTGATTGTATTTAAAAGCCTTGATTCCTCAAATCTGCAAGCGGTTTTATAGGCCCTGCTTTCATGCACTGCTACGGGATAATATACTTTATTTGGAATTTTATTATTGTTAAGATAATCCCCCAATCCATCTCTTCTTCCATCCAAAACCTTTAGGGTGTATTGGTGAAAAATATGGGTGGAATTTGTTGCCCTTTTAGGAGTTTGCAATGATGCTATTCCTGCAAAAGCAGTATCATATTTATCTGCCGCATTTCTTCTTGCAGCATTATATTCATCAAGGTGTGGGAGCTTAACCCCTAGCACTGCGGCTTGCAATGTATCCAACCTTGAATTCACCCCTATATAATCGTAATGATAATGTTTCCCCATACCATGATTGGCAATAGAATGAATTTGTTTATGGAGTTCCTCATCATTAGTAAACATTGCACCACCATCACCAGCACAACCCAGATTTTTTGATGGAAAAAATGAAGTGCAGCCAATATGCCCAACGGTACCTGCCTTCACTTTTTTGCCTTGATAAAAACAATCCGCACCAATTGCCTGTGCGGTGTCTTCTATCACAAATAAATTATGCTTTTTTGCAATTGCCATGATGGCATCCATATCCGCACATTGTCCAAAAAGATGTACGGGAATTATTGCCTTAGTATTTTCTGTTATTGCCTCTTCAATACTTGAAGGTAGTATATTGAAAGTATCAGCATCTACATCCACAATTACAGGGGTAAAGCCCAGCAATCTCACTACCTCCGCAGTGGCTACAAACGTGAAATCTGGAGTGATAATTTCTGAACCTTTGGGTAGGTTGAGAGCCATCAATGCAATTTGTAAAGCATCTGTCCCGTTGGCGCATCCCGTAACGTATTTGCAACCTAAGTAAGTGGCTAAGTCAGCCTCAAACTTTGCTACCTGTGGCCCTTTAATAAAAGCTGTAGTCTCCATCACCTCTGCCATAGCAGCATCCAACTCGTTTTTTATTTTGAGGTGTTGGCTTTTTAAATCTACCATGCTTAGGGGGCGCATCAATCAGGATATTTTGGGGCAAAGATAAGGGAAGAGGGATAAGTCACTTATTGAAACAGAAATCTAATGTGGCGATATTATGATTTTATCCACCTATTGGTAAATTCATTTCTACTTGATAATAACGGTAATATCAGCCTCTATAAAAAAAGAATACCCAACCTATACTTTGTTCTTATTAATTATTATACCTTTGCACCACTATTTTTGGTGCATAGTCTATAAACATAATATAAAGTGAATACATTAAGTTACAAAACAATTTCAACAAGTAAGGAGACAGCTTCTCACTCTTGGCATGTGATTGATGCTGAAAATCAGATAGTGGGTCGTTTGGCTTCACGTATCGCAAAATTAATCCGTGGCAAAAACAAGCCTGATTTTACACCTCATGCTAATACAGGCGATAAAGTAATCGTACTAAACGTGGATAAAGTACGTTTTACCGGCAAAAAGATGCAGGATAAAGTTTACACACGTCACACAGGTTATCCTGGTGGTCAACGTTTTTCTTCTCCTGTACTATTATTAAAAAGCAAACCAGGAGAAGTATTGCGCAATGCAGTAAAAGGAATGTTGCCGGGTAATAAACTCCGTGAGCCTTATCTCAAAAATCTACATTTGTATGTGGGCACAACCCACCCTCATATGGCGCAGAATCCGAAACCTTATGACCTTAACTCAAAATAAATAATACCGAATAATAAATGGCATATACTATTGCAACCGGCAGACGTAAAACCTCTATAGCCCGAATTTACTTAGAGCCCGGCTCCGGAACTATATTAATCAACGGAAGGTCTTTTGAAGACTATTTCCCAACATCTGTAAAAAGATACGTGGTTTCTCAACCCTTTAATACTACCAATACATCTGGGCAGTATAATGTAAAGGTTAATGTAAAAGGTGGTGGCATTTCAGGGCAATCTGAGGCTATCAGGTTGGGCATTGCAAGAGCATTGGTAAAAATTTATGCTGAGCACAAACCACCAATGAAGGCATTAGGATTAATGACCCGTGACCCAAGAATGGTAGAACGCAAAAAATTCGGTAAAAAGAAAGCAAGAAAGAGTTTCCAATTTAGCAAAAGATAATACATGTCAGATAACAATAACAACAATATCAATGTACAGGACATGCTTGACGCAGGTGTACATTTCGGTCACCTTCGTAGCAAATGGAATCCTAAAATGCATGAATATATTTTCATGGAGAAAAACGGAATCCACCTTATTGACCTAAATAAGTCAGCTAAGAAATTGGATGAAGCTTGTTCTGCAATAAAAAACATTGCTAAATCAGGAAGAAAAATCCTTTTTGTGGCTACAAAAAAGCAAGCAAAAGAAATTATTAAAGAAGCTGCAGAAAGAGTAAATATGCCTTATGTAACTGACCGTTGGTTAGGAGGTATGCTTACCAATTTTGCAACTGTACGTAAGTCTATCAAAAGAATGAGTATCATTGATAAAATGATTGCTGACGGCACAGTGCTAACTATGGCAAAGAAAGAAAGATTGATGCTTGACCGCGAAAGGGCAAAACTTGAAAAAGTATTGGGTGGTATTAATGACCTCACCCGTTTGCCTGCTGCACTCTATATAGTTGATATCAAAAAAGAACATATTGCTATTGCAGAAGCAAAGAAATTAAATCTTACCTCTTTCGGTATTGTGGATACCAATGCTGACCCTGATGAAGTTGATTTCCCAATTCCTGGAAATGATGATGCTACTAAATCTATTGCACTAATTACAAATCATATTGTAAACGCCATGATTGAAGGCTTTAATGAAAGGAAGAAAACCATGGATGAGAAAGAGAAAGAAGAGACTAAGGAAGAAGTACCAGCAACAGAATAATTAAAACAAAAGAATAATAATGGCGATTACTGCAGCCGACGTAAACAAATTAAGAACATCTACCGGAGCCGGTATGATGGATTGTAAAAAAGCTTTAGAGCAAACCAATGGTGACTTTGAAGCTGCTATTGATTTCCTAAGAAAGAAAGGACAAAAAGTAGCTGCCAACCGCGCTGACCGCGATGCTAAAGAAGGTGTTGTTTTGGCTAAAACAACTGCGGATGGCAAAAAAGGATTTATCATTAAACTAACCAGCGAAACAGATTTCGTTGCTAAGAATGCAGACTTTATAAAATTTGCTTCTGATATTTTAGACCTTGCAGTTAACACTACTCCTGCGGATGTTGAGGGATTGAAATCTCAGAAATTGGGAGGTGCAACTTTAGCGGATGCATTAGATGAACAAGTAGCCAAGATTGGTGAAAAGATTGATGTTACTGAATACATAATGATGGAAGGTGATAGCGTAGTTGCATATAACCATGCTGGTAACCGCATTGGTGTATTAGTAGTGCTTAACCAAGCTGCCACTGAAAACACAAACAATGCTGGAAAAGATGCAGCTATGCAGATTGCAGCTATGAACCCAATTGGGGTTGATAATGCAGACGTACCTGCTGAGACTATTGAAAGAGAAATTGCTATTGCCAAAGAACAAATAAGGGCAGAGGGCAAACCTGAAGAGATGGTTGAAAAAATCTCTCTTGGTAAACTAAACAAATTCTACAAAGAGAATACTTTGCTCAATCAAGATTTTGTGAAAGACCCAAGCAAATCTGTAAAGAAAATGCTAAACGATGCCAGCGCAGACTTAACTATTACTAAGTTCAAGCGGATTGCATTAGGAGAATAAATAATTTAAAGAGGCTTACAAGCCTCTTTTTTTTGACCCTGTAAATAAAGTTTTTTAATTTTACACCAATAATACAACACTCATGAAATACAAACGCGTACTCTTAAAACTTAGTGGTGAATCCCTAATGGGAGATAAACAATATGGTATTGATGCAAAAGCATTAGACCATTATGCGGCAGAAGTAAAGAAGGTAGCGCAATTGGGTGTAGAGATTGGGATTGTAATAGGCGGTGGAAACATCTTTAGAGGGATAGAAGGCATTGAAGGCGGCATACCAGATAGGGCACAAGCCGATTATATGGGGATGCTTGCCACTGTGATTAACGGCATGGCTTTGCAAAGTGCTTTAGAAGCTTATGGCATGAAAACCCGTCTGCAATCTGCTATTAAAATGGAACAAGTCTCTGAGCCCTTTATACGCCGCAGGGCTATACGCCATTTGGAGAAAGGAAGAATTGTAATCTTTGCTGCCGGTACAGGCAACCCATATTTTACTACTGATACAGCCGCAGTATTGCGTGCTATAGAAATAGAAGCAGATGTAATACTTAAAGGCACAAGGGTAGATGGTATTTATACTGCTGACCCCTTGAAAGACCTTACTGCCACCAAATACAATAACATTAGTTTTAGTGAGGTAATAAAGCTAAACCTAAACGTAATGGACATGACTGCATTTACCCTTTGCAGAGAAAACAATCTACCCATTATTGTGTTTAATATTAATGATGGTGACTCTTTCCTGAATACTGTTTTGGGGCAAGAGATTGGAACTTTGGTGGAGTAGGGTTTAATTTGTAACTGTAGTTCACAAAACCTTTGCTAACTATACTGCCATTCTATTCCCATATAAATAACTTTGAAACCCAATAAATGCATTCCTGATGGATGCAATATCACCTAATGCTAATTTCGCATCTGTAATGGCTTTATATTTAAGCTCAAGTAAGTTTGGAAGTTTAGCATCATCCAACTCATCCACGCCTGAAATTACATATTGCTTTAAAACAAAATCTAAGAACTCTTGCTGTTGGGGGTCATAGTTGTGCAAATATATTTTTGCTGAATCTGCCCTAATACTGCGGTCAAGTATTTTTGAATGAAAAGCGAT
>JAPLCZ010000278.1 GCA_026391915.1 Bacteroidota bacterium
CTTTGTTCATTGTGTAAGTTTATTTTGTTGGTAATTTAAGTAGACCGAAAAAGTTATTTCCAAATTTTTTTCTGAGCTATGAAGGGCTCAAAAAAATTTAGAATAACTTTTTCTACTTACACACTTTGAGGGATAGTACCTAAATTTTATATATAAGTTTGTTTATGTCGCAAACAAACCCTGCTTCTCAAGCGTGTCTCCTGAAAGGGGAGTTTCCACCTTCCCCAGCTCTCAACCCTCAACTCCCAACTCCCTCCCTAAATTTGCCCAATAATTGTAAAAACCGCCACCCCTTATGACAGAAAATTTTTCCGACATCCGCGAGTTGAATGACCGCATTAAAGAAGAAAGTGCTTTTATAGATTTAATAACTGCCGAAATGGGCAAAGCCGTAATTGGGCAAAAGCATATGGTAAATGCCCTACTGATTGCGCTGCTAAGCAATGGGCATATTTTGCTGGAGGGCGTGCCGGGGCTGGCAAAAACACTGGCAATAAAAAGCCTCTCCAATGCCATTGATGCAAAGTTTAGCCGCATACAATTTACGCCAGATTTATTACCGGCAGACATTATAGGCACCATGATTTATAATATGCCCACCAACCAATTTATGGTGCGCAAAGGGCCTATTTTCTCTAACTTTATTTTGGCAGATGAGATAAACCGTGCCCCTGCAAAAGTGCAAAGTGCGCTGCTGGAAGCCATGCAGGAGTTGCAGGTAACTATTGGCGACAACACCTACAAACTGGAAGAGCCTTTTATGGTTTTGGCAACACAAAATCCGCTGGAACAAGAAGGCACATACCCATTGCCGGAGGCGCAACTGGATAGGTTTATGATGAAGGTGGTGATTGATTATCCTAATAGAGAAGATGAAAAAATCATCATGCAAAATGCAGTGAATGATAGCTTCGGCAAAATAAATAAGGTGATAAGCCCAGCAGAAATTTTGAAAGCAAGGGCAAGCGTAAAGTCCGTTTATATGGATGATAAAATTGAAAATTATATTGTCAATATCATCTTTGCCACACGCAAACCTGAGCAGTATGGGTTGCAGAAAATTGTTCCGCTATTGAGCTATGGAGGCTCTCCGCGGGCAAGTATTAATTTGGCATTGGCAGCTAAGGCGTATGCATTTATTAAGCACCGTGGCTATGTAGTGCCGGAGGATGTGCGTGCCTGCTGCTATGATGTTTTGCGCCACCGGATAGGGCTTACCTATGAGGCGGAAGCGGAAAATATTACTGCTGATAACATCATCACAGAAATACTGAACAGGGTAGAAGTGCCTTAATTTTTTAGTGCCTTAAAAAATGACTGTAGCACCCTCTGACATCCTTAAAAAAGTAAGGAAGATTGAAATTAAAACCCGCGGCATCAGTAATGAATTTTTCAGCGGGGAATATCATTCTGTTTTTAAAGGGAGGGGGATGTCGTTCTCAGAAGTGCGCCAATATCAATACGGGGATGACATCCGCGATATTGATTGGAATGTAACGGCGCGCTACAATGAGCCGTATGTAAAAATCTTTCAGGAAGAACGCGAAATGACGGTTTTACTGCTGATTGATGTAAGCCGTAGTGGGCAGTTTGGCACTACCTCTCAGCTAAAAAAAGATTATATCACAGAGATTGCGGCGGTGCTTTCTTTCTCTGCCATCAGCAATAACGATAATGTAGGAGTGGTATTTTTTACGGATAAAATTGAGAAGTTTATTCCGCCTAAAAAAGGGAAATCTCATATCCTGAGAATCATCCGTGAGTTAGTTTATTTTACCCCTGAAAATACTAAGACTAATATCTCAGTGGCATTGGAGTTTTTGGCGAATGCTATTAAGAGGAGGTGTACTGCTTTTCTCCTTTCCGATTTTATTGATACAGGCTATACTGACCAGCTAAAAATGGCTTCCCGCAAACATGATTTGGTGGGCATAAGGGTGCAAGACCCTATGGAATTGCAACTGCCCAATGTGGGTTTATTAAAGATAGCTGATGCCGAAACAGGTGCAGAGAAATGGATTGATACTTCGGATAAAAACCTTAGGGGTGAGTATGAGAAAATGTACCAAAACCAGAGTGCCTATTTTGAGAGAACCCTTAGCCGCAACGGGGTAGATTTTGTGAGTTTACAAACGCATCATCCGTATATCACTGCCCTGCGGAAGTTCTTTATCCAACGCGAAAAAAGGAGATAATGAAAGCCAAAATCAAAGTTATTTTCTTTCTGTGTTTTTGCTTTTTGTTGTTGAACTCAAGTCATGGTTTTGGGCAGGATATAAAGGTTGTTGTTCCCAATAAAAAGTATTTGGTAGGGGATACCATCAATGTAAAAATTCAGGCAACCGCCGAAGCAGGGAGTAAAATAAAAATTGATTCACCTATCCTAAAACTCTCCAAACTGGAGTTGATAAATATCATCCATGGCAGTACCAATCCGCAAGGCTATGCAGAAACTATATGCATTATTTCCGGCTTTGATTCTGGGGTGTTTTGGTTCCCTCCTGTGCGGGTGAGTGTGTTTTCTTCAAAAGATTCTGAGCACCCAACTTCAGTAAAATTTTCAGACTCTGTCCCTATTTACATTAGCACTATGGATGTGGATTTAAAGAAGGAAATAAAACCTATTAAAGACATCCTTGAACCTGAGAAAAGCTGGTTGGATTATCTCCCCTACATCGCAGGATTGGTGGCGCTTTTACTCATTGCTTTGGTGTTTTATTTTGTGCTGAAAAGGAAGAGAAAAATACCTGTGGTGGAAGCTGCTGTTATTCCTCAACAGCCATTGCTTTCTGCCAAAGAGGAAGCTATGCAAGCCATCCAAAAATTAATGGCAGAAAACTTTTTGGAAAAAGGAGAGAACAAAATTTATTACACCGCCCTCACAGATATTTTGCGCAGATATATTTCAAGAAAATTCAACATAGAAACTTTAGAAAAAACCACTGCCGAAATTCTTTCATCTTTGAAGGAAAAAGAACGTGTATCAGAACTTACCCAATCCCTTAAAAACACCCTTGAGGTAGCTGATTTGGTCAAATTTGCCCGCTTAATCCCTAACGAAACAACCCATGAAAACACCACTCATGCAACGGTAGATTTCATTGAGAAAACATCAGAATCTGAGGAATAAAAAAAAATTGTTTTCTTTGTTTCAAAAAAAATCCATTTTTTTGCAGACGAATTCAAACCAATAACTGATTTGCAGTTTTAATTTTGTTCTCAATAGTCCATAAAAAAATAAAGAAACCACACGCGTATGCAAGAAGAACTTTTACAATTTAATACCCAATCTGCTGACCTTTTAGAGGCTGAAGATTTGAATGAAAACGCCATCAAAAATATGGGTGGTGATGAAGATGATTTAGGATTGGATGATACCCCCGAAGACGAGGATTTGATGTTTGGCGGCGAGGGCTATGACGAAGAAGATTTTGGTGATTTTGAACTAGACGATAAGGCAGATGAAAAGGATGATTTTGATGCAGAGGATGACGCCTTTGATGATGAAGATTGGGAAGACGAAGGCAACGAAGAGGATTAGTATCTCTCCTCTTTAATTAATCAGTTTAATTTTTCGGTAATGCTTGCACCCAAAGTGGTAGCGCATTTTTCCTTATTATTGCAGTAAAATTAGCAACCTCTTTTGTCGCCAACTATCCAACCTACCAAACCCAAACTTGCAGTAGTAGTACTTAGCTACAATGGCAGGGAATTATTGAATAAATTCCTGCCTCCTATAATAAAATCCAAAACGGATTACACAGAAATTTATGTGGTAGATAACGCCTCTCATGATGGCACCTATGAGTTTGTTCAGGAACATTTCCCAGAAGTAAAACTTATCAGGCTGGAAGTTAATAAAGGTTTCACCAATGGCTATGTAGCATCTCTCCCAATGATTGATGCGGACTATTACGCTTTGGTAAGTTCTGATGTTGAGGTATTAGAGGGATGGATAGAACCCATTATTTCTTTACTGGATTCTAACCCTGAAGTAGCGGTAGTGCAACCCAAAATAAAATCATACAACAACAAAAAGGAGTTTGAGTATTCTGGTGCTGCTGGTGCATACATTGATAAATACGGCTACCCCTTTTGCCGCGGCAGATTGTTCTTTACCATTGAGGAGGATGATGCCCAATACCAAGATAACCGTGAGGTGTTTTGGTGTTCCGGTGCATGCATGTTTATAAGGTCAGAGGTGTACCACCAACTCGGTGGATTTGATAATGATTACTATGCGCATATGGAGGACATTGACCTAAGCTGGCGTGTAAAAAATGCAGGTTATAAAGTAATGGTTTGTCCGCAGGCAGTAGTGTTTCATGTGGGGGGGCATATCATATCTTACGGTAGCCCACCCAAGATTTTCCGCAACTACAAAAACGGAATGATAATGCTGCTGAAAAACCTCCCTGCGGGGCAGGTTTGGTGGATAATCCCTTACCGACTTTTGTTGGATGGTGTAGCCGGAATCCGTGCTTTGGTAAAAGGAAACAGCAAAGAATGTGGGGCAATACTCAAAGCGCATTTTGAGTTTTGGAGTGGCTTGCCAAAGTGGATTCATAAACGCAAAGAAGCTAAAAAAGCAGTGAATAACCCCAACAGAAACGGCGTGTACCCACGGAGTATTGTGGTGCAATATTTTCTTTTGGGCAAACGAAAATTCAGTGATTTAAACTGGTAAAATATAAACCCCATGAAAGTAGTAATTTTTGCAGGAGGCAAAGGCACTCGCATCTCAGAAGAAAGCCATTTAAAACCCAAGCCCATGATTGAGATTGGGGGCAAGCCTATCCTCTGGCACATCATGAAAATTTATGAAGCTTATGGGCATCATGAGTTCATTATTTGTCTTGGCTATAAAGGGTATGTAATTAAAGAATACTTCATGAATTATTTCCTCCACAATGCCGATATCACTTTGGATTTGGGCAATAACAAAATGGAGGTACACAATAGTAAATCAGAGAATTTTAAAGTTACTTTGGTAGAAACCGGATTAGAAACTATGACTGCCGGAAGATTAAAAAGAGTGCAGAAATATACCGGAAACGAAGATTTTATGCTCACCTATGGCGATGGCGTTGCCAACGTAAATCTTGATGAACTCTTAAAATTCCATCAGCAAAATAATAAGATTGCAACCATGACTGCCATACAACCGGGCAGTAGATTTGGGGTGATGGATATTGCAGAAAACGGTGAGGTAAAAGCCTTCCGTGAGAAACCCAAAGATGATGGCGCATGGATTAACGGCGGCTTTTTTATT
>JAPLCZ010000145.1 GCA_026391915.1 Bacteroidota bacterium
ACTTATCGCCAATATGCCATTGAGCCTTTTGCAATGGGTGAGATTCTCCCCCTTGCATTCGGTGAGTTCTATAGAAAAATGAACCACCCTTTTTACTGCATTATTGGGAATTATGTGGCCTTTGCCAATACGCCATCATCCCTCAAAAATGCTATTGATGCCTACCTTGATAACCAAACTATTTCTCAGGCTTCTTCTGCCAAAGCATTCATGAAAAACCTGAGTACAGATTGTAATTTTCTGCTTTACATCAACCCATCAAGGGCAGCGGATTTGGGCAAAAAATATATCCGCGAAAACATTGCCTCTGCTTACGAAACCAACCTGCCATTGCTAAAAGGATTGGAGGGTTTTGGGTTTCAGGTTTCGGCGGCGGGTGAGCATCTATACAACACTATTATCCTCACCAAACCCTCCGCCTCAGATGAAACAGTTGAAGTGGGTTGGAGTACCCATCTGGAGGCGGAAATGATTGGCAAACCCAGCATCATCAGTAACTCTGATACCAAAGCCAAAGAGGTTTTTGTGCAGGATGAAAAGTTTACGCTTTACCTACTCAATGCAGATGGCGTTATCATCTGGAAGAAGAAATTGGATGCCCAAATCTCTGGTGGCGTAGAGCCCATTTCTTTATACGGCGATGGCAATACCCAATACATTTTTGCCACAAAAAACTCTTTGTATATGCTGAAGCATAATGGCGAAAATGCAGGCAATTATCCATTGCATTTGGGCTCACGGGCTACCAGCCCATTGGCGGTTTTTAACTTCAATGGCACTCAGAATTTCAACTATTTTATTGGCACACAAAACAACAGAATTTATGGCTACCATGCCAATGGCAAACCCCTCAGCGGATGGAACCCACAGATGTTGGATGCACCCCTTGTGCAGCCTTTAAAAACTGCTTTTATTGATGGTGAAAATTATCTTTTTGGCGTTAGCAACCGTGGTACTTTTTATCTGTGGAATACCGCCGGAGACAAACTCATTAAGCCAAGGGAATTTCACCGCAAACCCACAAGCCCTGCCTACCTAAAAGCCGCAGAAAAATTAGAAAAATCTGCTTTTTATTTTGCAGATACTGCAGCCACCGTTACTGAGATTTACCCCAAAGGCAACGCCACAAGATTTTATACTGATGGCAGTGGAATGCCTGCATGTTTTAACTGCATTATGCCCACTCAAAACCAAAAGCCTTTGTTCAGCATCTCCTCTAAAAAACATATTTATACTTATGAAAAAGGTGGTAAAGGTTTCTGGAAAATCAATGCGGAAACCTTAGTGGATTTGCCTTTTGTGAATTGCCAAATCAATGGCAAAAACTATATTGCTTATGGCTCTTCTCTCACCAATCAAATTTACCTTAGCACGCTGGATGGAAAGAAATTTAAAGGCTTCCCTGTAAACGGCAATACCGAATTTATTATTGATGACATCAACCAAGATGGAACCCCCGACCTCATTTGCGGCGGACAAGGACGGATGGTTTATTTGTATTTGGTGAAATGAAGACAGTTGTCGGTTATCAGTTGTCAGTAAAAAAAGTTTAAAGTTTCAGGTTTAATGTTGGGCTTGCCAAGTTCAGCAGCCTTATTCCCCCTTGTGGGATAGGCTTGTGTGTGAGGGAAGGGGGTTAGGGGGATGTTAAAGAATTGCCAAGTTCAGCAGAAGTTTGAACAGGGCACTGTCCTCCGCTGCTTGTCCCGACAATTCGCTGGCGGAGGTTAGGAGGTGGAATTAAAAATAGTTTGCTTTAGCTTTGGTGCTTCAAATCTATCCTTACAACAAAATCGTATGTCTGTGGTGTTTCAGCACCCACAAAAATTACCATACAAATGAATACTCTTAAACACCTCCTTATCTGCGCAAGCATTACTTTAGCTACATGTAATATGTCTCAAAACAAAAATATAAAAGACGCCAACCATTCCAAAAATCCGTATTACTCCAGAACAGATACTAAAGTACTTAATGTTGCAAATGAAGAGTGGAAGAAAATTTTGCCAGATAGCATTTATCAGGTATCCCGCAACAAAGCCACAGAGGAGGCCTTTCAAGGAAAATTTTGGAATTTTACAGGTAAAGGAACATACTATTGCACTGTATGTGGCAATGTACTTTTCCGTTCCGATGCCAAATTTGCAAGCACCTGCGGTTGGCCAAGTTTCTTTGAGCCCACCCGAAAAAATAGTATCATTTATCAACCCGACACTTCGCACAATATGGTAAGGACTGAGGTGGTTTGTGGGCGCTGCCAAGGGCATTTAGGGCATGTTTTTAATGATGGCCCGCCACCAACACACAAAAGATTTTGCATGAATTCTATTGTGCTAGATTTTGCCCCCGATGATAGTACTAAGGTTGAATAGAATGTTGAGATTCTTGCTTCCCCCCTCAATGACATTTTTCATTGTTAGCCTCACCCCAACCCCTCTCCAAAGGAGAGGGACAATAAGGAAGAGCATAGGAATAATTATTTGAGTTATGGTAATCCTTCTCTGATATTTTTCATTGGTCACTATTCATTATTCACTTTCTTCCCTGCCACTCTGTCCTATTTTCTTACCTTTGCCCCTAAGGCAAAATAATTGTAAAGCGCTGCCGATATTTTAAACCAAAAACTCCTTTAACTACAGATGTTAAATTTTATTACCAATACTATAAATGCCCTGTTTGGGGGTAGCAAATCAGAACGTGATTTAAAAGCTATTATGCCTCGTGTGCATCTTATCAATGAAGAATATGCAAAACTTCAATCCCTAACTCATGATGAGATAAGAGCCAAATCGGCAGAGTTGCGCCAGCGTATTCAGGAAAAATTAAAAGATATTAGTGGGGAGATGCAAGACATCCGCATCCTGTTGGAGGAAAATCCTGAGATGGCTGCCAATGAAAAATCAGAGAAATATGAGGAGTTAGATGCCCTTAAAAAAGAAAAAAATAAACAGTTAGAAGCAGTGCTTTTGGAGATTCTACCAGAGGCTTTTGCAGTAATGAAAGATACCTGCCGCAGGTTTGCCGAAAACGAAAAAGTAATTGTTACCGCAAATGACCGCGACAGAGATTTATCCGTTGACAAAGATTTTATAAAGATAGAAGGAGACAACGCCATTTACTTTAATGAATGGGATAGTGCAGGGATAAAAGTGAAGTGGGATATGGTGCATTATGATGTACAATTAATTGGTGGCATTATGCTGCATGAGGGCAGAATAGCGGAGATGGGAACTGGGGAAGGTAAAACTCTTGTTTCTACCTTGCCTGCTTATCTCAATGCACTCTCTGGCGAAGGAGTTCATATAGTTACAGTGAATGATTACCTTGCCCGCCGTGACTGCGAATGGATGGGTACTATCTATGAGTTTTTAGGAATTTCTGTGGATTGCATTGAGTACACCGACCCCAATTCTGAAGAACGCAAACAAGCCTATTTGGCTGACATTACTTATGGTACTAATAACGAATTTGGTTTTGATTATTTGCGTGATAACATGGCACGTACCACTGAGGATATTGTGCAACGCCCTCACCATTTTGCAATGGTGGATGAGGTGGATTCTGTATTGATTGATGATGCAAGAACGCCATTGATTATTTCTGGCCCAACACCTCGCGGTGATGACCACCAATA
>JAPLCZ010000296.1 GCA_026391915.1 Bacteroidota bacterium
TGTTATGAAAAAAATTATTGGTGTATTGATGTTATTCGGATTATTAAGTACGGCTACATTTGCACAAAGTACCCAAAATGGGGGTGCAATGGGCATTTGCGGGCATTGGGATGATGCAGCAGGTGATTGCAAGGGGGATAATGTAAATTGCCTTTGCACAGTAGTAGTTTCCCCTACTTTAATGGCAACTTTTGATAAAGATATTGCAAAAGGACCTAAAGGTGTTGCTAGTTTTTTTAACTCAAGTTCATGGTCAACTTTAAGTCCTGCACTTAAAAATTCGGGTAATAGTAAATTCTTAAAGATGGTGTAATCTGGTAATTATTCAATACAATTAAAAAAATCAGGAAGTACTTACCATTATTTAGTAATGGATTCTGCCAAAAAGGTTCAATTCGTTATTAATTTAACAGTTAAGTAAGCTAACTAAAAAGTTCGTATTAACCCAATTGGTAAATATACCAACTGTAATAAATACTTTCATAAAACCTCGCAGGTACTCCAAACCTGCGAGGTTTCTTTTATCCTAAAACCAATATGAAAACAATTTTTACTATTTTATTAGTTGCTATAATATACTGCCTATCCTCCAAAACTATTGCTAAAGGCTCTTTAAGATTTGCGCAATTGCCGCAAGACTCACCTATAGTGGATGAAACCCCAAACTCATGGGTTTTTACCTATGCACAAGGATTGAATATTGGGTATTTTGAAGAGAAAAACGCTGCTTCTGGCACTGATGCGCATAATTTATCTGGTGCGGCTTCTGTGGATTTAGGGATGAATTTTAAAAAAGAAGGGGTGCGCTTTGCCATGACAAACGAGGCGCATTGGCTCATCAATATCCAGAAAGATGGCTTCACTAGCCAAGAGCATTTTAAAAGGATTAATGATGATTTAAAAACCCTACATGACTTTTCCTACGCCATGAGTGACCACACCAAATGGAATTTTAATTTGATAGCAAAAGTGGGCACGGCAACTATTACTTATTATAATGGAAATTATTTTCAGGCATATGATACACTTGGGGCAATAGGTGGGTTCTTTAACCCGTATGATGTTACGCTATCCCCCGGTTTTAAGTTTGCGCCGGATAATTATTTCAGGCTTTCTATATCCCCATATTCTGTAAATCTATATGGATTATTAGACCAGGATATTGCTAATACAGGGCGCTATACGCAAGAGCATGATAGCAACGGCAAATACGTAACCTATGTAAAAAAGCCTTTGGGCGCAGAACTTAATATTTGGTATGACCGCGTACTCTTTGAGAGGGTAGAGATGCAATACAGGATAGGTGTTTCATCAAATTATTTTACGGGCATTGGTAAAAATGCCTTGTTGGATGGATTGTTTATCACTCGTATAAAAATTATAGAAGATTTGTACCTAAGCCATAGGGGAGTGGTAACAGGTGAACTAACGCAGAAGCCTTTTAAGCCTTATGTAGCCAATACTATTTTGCTTACCTACTCTCAGACTTTTTAGGGGTTGACTCTTATAAAGGTTTAAACTTTAAAGGCGGTGTGGATACCCATGTAAGTTTTTCCTATAAATCAGCCATAAACCGCCTCCTCCGTATCCCTACTTTTGTTAAAAAAAGTTTTATGAAACGGATAATAATACTCGTAGCCCTATTGCACATATTGTCATTTATGGCAAAGGCACAAATCAACAATGCCAATCATTACCTAAAACAACAAATAGTATTTGGTAAAGGAGAGCCCGATGATGCTGATTACACCGAATATCTATTAATAGATGATGGCAACCTATACTTTAAAGCCAAAGACGGCAAGTATTATAAAGTATCTGATTTGCAAGAAAGCAGTGTAAAAGTTAACTTTAAAAAAGCACTTACCGTAAACTATAATACTGATTACCCCAAAAGCGGCAAAAAGTGTTTTGTACAGTTTCACCGCGAGGGCAAAATGAAAGAAGTAAAATGGGGAGAAGGCGACCAAGTGCAGGATTCGGTACTTACCAATTTCTATGGTAGGATGATGGCAATGGCAACAAGAAAAACAAAATCATATAATAAGAAACACGGATATGAGTAGCCTTTTATGAACCTCCCTCACTTTGCCGTGAGATGCAGCTGCTGGCAGCTATGGCTTTGCCCTTAGGAATGTATCATTCCTTGCATTAGCAGTTGTAGTATTTATCATCTCACTTTGCATTAAAGTATTTGAAATAAAAGAAGACGATATAAAATTAGACCCTTAACTGAAGTTAGGGGTTTTTTGTTTCTTGCCCCTCTCCTTTGGAGAGGGGTTGGGGTGAGGCTTCTAATCCAGCACTTCCGCCACCACAAAAAAACTCCCAACCACCAATACAATATCATCTTTTGCAGCTTCTGATAAAGCCGAATTATAGGCATTTTTTACAGATGGAAAAGCTTTACCAGTCAGCCTCATTTTAGTGGCTTCTGCTAACAAAGTGTTTTCATCCAACCCACGCGGGATATTAGGTTTGCAGAAATAATAGATGGCTTCTTTGGGCAAAACTGATAATGCTTTATCTATTGATTTATCATTCACCATACCAAACACAACCCGCAGTTTTTTGTAGGATAATGATTGGATTTGTTCAAATACTGATGTGAGTCCTGCCTGATTATGTGCCACATCCGCAATGGTAAGTGGTGATTGATTCAGCACCTGCCACCTGCCTGCAAAGCCGGTATTTTGTTTTACGTTTTTGATTCCTGATAGGAAGTTTTCTTCTGTTATCCGCCACCCACTTTCTTTTAAAATAGAAACCGCAGCAGCTACCGCAGCAATATTACAGGTTTGGTATTTACCCCCAAGAGGTGAGGTGATTTTGGGAGAAAGATGAGCATATTTCAATTCCAAAAATCCATCTTTATAGATTGAGGATTCTGCCGCAAACATTTCATCAGCAAAATAAATTGACGCCTTTTTTTCTTTCGCTTTATTGATAAAAATATCTTTCACTTCTTCCTGAGTTTGGCTGATAATTACTGGTACTTTTTCTTTGATGATTCCGGCCTTTTCTCCTGCTATTAAAGTCAAAGTTTCCCCCAATAAATTCTGATGGTCATAAGAGATATTAGTGATGATGCTAAGCTCTGGTGTAATGATATTAGTAGAATCTAACCTGCCACCCAAACCCGTTTCTATAATGGCAATATCCACCTTTTCATTAGCAAAAAACTGGAAAGCCATAGCCACAGTTACCTCAAAAAAACTGGGTTCAATCTCCTCCATCAGGGTAGTATTCTGCAATACAAAATCAACTACCTTTTGTTGAGGCATCATCTCACCATTAATCCTAATCCTTTCTCTAAAATCCACCAAATGCGGTGAGGTGTATAGCCCCGTTTTATATCCCGCCTCTTGGAGAACCGAAGCCAATAAATGGCTCACAGAACCTTTACCATTTGTGCCTGCTATATGGATGCTCTTAAACTCATTTTGCGGATTGCCAACCGCCCTGCAAAGTGCAATGGTATTATGCAAATCATTTTTGTAAGCCGCCGCCCCAATGCGGGTAAACATAGGCAGTTTGGCGTAGAGGTATTCAAGGGCTTCGTTATAATTCATCTTGCGCAAAACTATTATTTTGCGAGGAATTGATGGAGTTTTAAAAATAGTTTTACCTTAGCTGCTTAATAACTCAGGCAAAAAATTATCTATTATGACAAATCGTAGAAACTTTATGAAAACCGCTGGCACTATTGCTGGCACCATTGCACTTGGTAGTTTTACCTCCAACTCCTTTGCAAAGCAGATGGAAAAATACAGCATGATTCCACCATCAGAAACTGCAAGTGATGAAGACTTTTGGAGTTGGATAAAAGAGTCATACACCACCTCTCCGCAGCTATTAAATTTAAATAATGGCGGCGTTGCCCCCTCCCCAAGAGTGGTGCAAGATGCCGTGGATAGATATAACAAACTTGTCAACGAAGCGCCATCCTATTATATGTGGCGGATTTTGGATGCAGGGCGTGAACCCCTCCGCGCTAAATTGGCGGATATTGCGGGATGCTCTCCTGATGAACTAGCTATTAACAGAAACGCCACAGAGGCTTTGAATACTGTAATCTTTGGGTTGAATTTAAAAGCAGGTGATGAAGTTATCCTCTGCAAACAAGATTACCCGAACATGATTAACGCTTGGAAACAACGCGAAAAACGTGATGGAATCAAACTCGTTTGGTTGAATTTTGAGATGCCTATAGAGAATGATAAAGATTTTGTGAAAGCCTACTCTGAGGCTATCACAGAGAAAACTAAAATCATCCATGTAACGCATATTATTAACTGGACAGGGCAGATACTCCCTGTAAAACAAATAGCCAAGATTGCCCACGAAAAAGGAATTGAAATCCTTTGCGATGGGGCACACAGCTTCGGGCATTTTGAGTTTAAAGTCCCTGATTTGGATTGCGATTATTTTGGTACCAGCCTCCACAAATGGTTGAGTGCCCCCATTGGCAGTGGTTTCCTTTACATCAAAAAAGATAAAATAAAAAATGTGTGGCCACTCCTAAGCAATGATAAGCCAGAGAGTGATGACATCCGCAAATTTGAAAGTTTGGGTACACGTTCATTCCCCATAGAGCACGCCATTGGTGTGGCAGTAGATTTCTATAATGCCATTGGTGCTAAAAGAAAAGAAGCCCGCCTTTTTTACCTTAAAGAATACTGGACTAAAAAGGTGGCACACCTGCCCAATGTAAAATTTAATTCCCCATTAAATAATAAACAATCATGCGCTATTTGCAACTTCAGGATTGAAGGCATGAAGCCCGAAGATGTGGATGGAAAACTTTTTGAAAAATATAAAATCCATACCGTGGGGATTAATTGGGAGAATGTGCATGGAGTGCGTGTAACACCCAATGTTTATACCTCCACCAAAGACCTTGACCGCCTGGTAAAAGCCATTGAAGAAATTTCTGCTTCCGCATCGGGGAAGTAGGGGGAGTTTCAGGTTTAATGTTTATAAACCTCCAAGGTTTTAAAAACCTTGGAGGTTTTTCTTTTTGGTAACTACCCCCAATCCCGAAACTTCGGGACTTTAACCTTGTCTTAAACTATATATTGCTTAGAAATAAAATCTCCTAAACCAAATAAATCAACATCGGAGAGCAAGTCCCCTTTAGGGGATTTAGGGGTGACTAACTAACCAAAAGAATAGCTCTGGCGTCTTTAGTGTAAAATCCAAAAACAATAAAAATATGAAGCTGAAATTTGCCATTTTATTAACTGCCTTTTGTGGGGTTTTGCTTACTGATTGTTATAAAAACAAAGACGAAGCACTTGACAAAAACACAAAATATATGAGCTATGACTCATTACGGAAATCAGTAAGTGTGGGTGCTATACAGCCCCTCAAAAACCCGGGTAAAATTTACTCTTACAAAAACTATATCTTCATTAATGAAGTATGGAAAGGCATACATGTGTATGATAATACCGACCCTAAAAACATTAAAGAGTTAAGCTTTATCAGCATCATTGGCAATGTGGATATGGCAGTGCAAAATGATATTCTATATGCAGACAACGCAGTGGATTTAGTACAGATTGATATCTCGGACATCACCAAAGCACGGGAGATACGCAGAGTAAAAAATGTATTCCCTTATACCTTGCCGCCGGACATCCCCAATGGCTTGGTTTACGATGGCAGAAAAGGATTAGTAATAGGCTGGAATTAATTTAAACTCTTAAAGAAAAATATTATGAAAAAATATATCATCATCATAGTTTTGGCTGCGTTTGCAGCTTGTAAAAAAGATTCTTCAAGTGGCGGAACATTACAATCAGTGGGCACAAACCCCGCCTCTGCCAACCCAACAAATACTGGCACTGGAGGCTCCTATGCACGCTTTGCCATTAATGATAAATTCCTTTATGCCCTAAGCCGCGATACCTTAAAAGTCTTTGAAATTGATAATGGAAACGATTTGCATTTCACCAAAAAAGTAACCCTGCAATCAAGGGTAGAAACTATTTTCCCTTATGGAGATTACCTCTTTTTTGGTACACAGGCTGGGATGCTTATCTACTCTGTTAAAGATAAATCAAACCCATCTTACCTCTCCACCTATACCCATATTGTTAGCTGCGACCCTGTGGCAGTGGATGGCAATTATGCATACGTTACTCTGCATTCAGGTGCAGTAAGGGGTAGAACTTTTTGCACCCGTGGTACTAATCAAATGGATATTATTGACATCAGTAACCCACAAAGTCCTATTAAAGTTGGGAGCAGTATCCCTTTGAAACAACCACTTGGTATAGGTGCACTTAATAAAAGAGTTTTTTTCTGCGATGATGATGCCGTGAAAATGTATGATGCCACTAATCCAACCTCTTTAAAGCCTTTGGACAGCTACGCCAATTCTGCTTTTTATGATGTAATCCCTCTTGAAAACACCCTCCTCACCATTGCGGATGATGGGTTCTATCAATTTGATTATAAAACGAATGATAGGCTAACCCTCCTCAGCAAAATACTTGTAGTGAAATAAAATTTATTTTCCGCCGATGTCTCCTGAAAGTGACTCGGCGCTGTTTTTTAAAATTGTTAGTAAAAAAGGGTTGC
>JAPLCZ010000015.1 GCA_026391915.1 Bacteroidota bacterium
AAAAATATTCTCCTACACAAATTTTTTTTTTGAATGTTGCAACATAAAAAAGTGCTCTCATGATGTGATTTCAACACCTGCTAAAAAAAGTTATTGCGCAATAGAAAAAAAATTTTTTCCACAAGAATATTTAACCCAATTTTACCGAACTATTCAAACATGGATAGCACCCCCAAAAAACCACAAAAAATAAATTTATCATGAGTATAGTTGTTACAGATTGCGAAACCGTATGGGAAAATTGTTTGAAAGTAATCCGCGACAATGTAAATCTCCAAAGTTTTAAAACTTGGTTTGAACCCATTAAAGCCATGAAGCTGGAGGGGAAAGTGCTAACCATACAGGTTCCGAGTTTATTTTTTTATGAGTGGTTGGAGGAACATTATGTTTCCCTCCTTAAAAAAACCATTAAAAAAGAATTAGGCCCCGGGGCAAAACTTGAGTACAACGTAATTGTAGAAAATACTTCTAACGGCAACACAGGGCAAAGCATTAATGTGCCCACCCAAAATTCCAGAAATGATGATGACCTTGAAATAGGATTACCACAAAATCTAGCAGGTGCTATTCGCAATCCTTTTGTAATCCCTGGTTTAAAGAAAATCAATATTGACCCGCAGCTTAACCCCAATCTTTTATTTGATAATTTTATTGAAGGGGAGTGTAACAGATTAGCGCGTTCTGCTGGGCAAGCTGTGGCAACAAGACCGGGAGGTACTTCTTTCAATCCACTATTTATATATGGTGGTACCGGCTTCGGGAAAACGCATCTTGCACAAGCCATAGGCAATGCAGTGCGCACTAGTTTTAAAAATAAAAGTGTTCTATATGTGCCTTCAGAAAAGTTCACAAATCAGTTTATAGAAGCCATCAGAAATAATTCTCTGAATGATTTTATCAACTTCTACCAAATGGTGGATGTACTGATTTTGGATGATGTGCATTTCTTTGCAGGTAAAGAAAGAACGCAGGATATTTTCTTCCATATTTTCAACCATCTTCACCAAAACGGGAAGCAGATAGTATTGACTTCGGACAGGCCTCCAAAAGATTTGGAAGGGTTGGAAGAAAGACTTCTCTCACGCTTTAAATGGGGATTATCTGCTGATTTGCAGATGCCGGATTTTGAAACCCGTATTGCTATTTTAGAACATAAAATGTATGCTGATGGCATTGAGTTTCCACGCGAGGTGATAGAATATGTTGCCTATAATATTACAGGTAGTGTGCGTGAATTGGAGGGCGCTTTAATTTCTTTATTAGCGCATTCTTCTTTGGCTAAAAAACAAATTGATTTACAACTCACCAAAGAAATTCTTCGCAACTTCATTAAGCAAAATACTAAGGAGCTAACCATAGAGCATATTCAGAAATTGGTAAGTGACCACTTTGAAATGCCTATAGAATTATTGAAATCAAAAACCCGCAAAAGGCACATTGTGCAAGCGCGCCAAATTTCAATGTATTTCGCAAAAAATCTTACCAAATTATCTCTTGCTAATATTGGAAAACACTTTGGTGGCAGAGACCACTCTACTGTTATCCATGCTTACCAAACAGTGCTTGATTTAATGGAAACTGATAACCGTTTCCGCAGCAAAGTGCATGAGCTTGAAAAGATTTTGAGTATTAATTTTGGGTAGTATTTCTTTAGAAATTATTTCCTTCTAAAAATTACCAATGACTTTTTATCATAAATTCTTTGGTAAGAATTAGAAGAGTCCAGCTCTATTAACTTCCTGTTGTAGTCTTCCAAATTTAAAGGCCATGTGCCCACACCTTTTGTATCTCTAAAAATGGCGATATAATCAGCATTGGTAATATTAGGATATAATAAAATAGTATCCCTAAAGGCAAGGTGGGGTCCTAAATTTCCGTGGGCTGAAACAATGCCTTTGGCAGGGATTAATTTCAATGCTTCGTGAATCTCTTTAACTAAAAAATCTTGTTGGTAATGTTCTTCATTATAAAACCGTAACCGCTGCCTATTGCCTAATTTATGATAAGGATAATCAGAATTATCCATCTCAAAAATATTGATATGGATGGCAAGTGCAACACTAATTAGCGCAATTGAATATCTGAGTTTTGGCTGTTTTAAAAGTAATAGCGTATCAAATAATGCAAGGCTGAGAATGGGTACAAACTCAATTGAGTATTGAAGCCAAATGCTCCACATGCTGGGGTTAAAGCTCAGTAATTTTTGAGCAAAAATAGGTATCAACATAAGTAGCGTTTGCCAAATAGGGCATTACATAGCCAACCACTATTAAGAAATAGGAAACTGAAACACCAAATAAAACTATCAAAAATACAGGCATTGTTTTAAGCAATTGAAACCTATTTTTAAATGCCATACCTATAAGAATAAAGGCAAACCAAAAGCTGATATTTTCTTTGGTAAGCAATGCCAAAACAAAAAGGATGATTGTCGTTTTTTTATTCCCTTTCTCCAAATAATAAATGAACCAAGGCACTATCATAGCAGCTAAAATATTAGTGTGGAAATCAAAAGAGAGTGCTGCAAAAATCCCCCAAAGAGAATAGAAAAAAACTAAAATAACATGAGGAAGATAAGGTAAATCAGTTCTCTCTGACGTGTATTTATAGACACCCATCCCGCCCCAAAGAATTGCAGC
>JAPLCZ010000109.1 GCA_026391915.1 Bacteroidota bacterium
TTGTTCATTGTGTAAGTTTATTTTGTTGGTAATTTAAGTAGACCGAAAAAGTTATTTCCAAATTTTTTTCTGAGCTATGAAGGGCTCAAAAAAATTTAGAATAACTTTTTCTACTTACACACTTTGAGGGATAGTACCCTAAATTGGTAGCACACCCACCAAATTTTTCCACCCCAAACTTACTCCAAAAACCCAATCAAAAAAGAGGGGGGCGTTTTTATTTACCCCAACCTACCCATCTCAATCCCTAGGCCCATTCTCTCAATATCCAAACAACATCTCTCTACTCCCAACCAACCTCTCTCTATTATATTCCTACCCCTCTCAACTCAAAACCGACCCATCTCAATCCATAAACCCATTCTCTCAATACCCAAACGGCATCTCTCTTTAGCCGTGGTTGGTGGCACACCAAACACATTTTTATTTACTTATTTCCGTTTGGTGTGCCACCAACCGAGGCAGCAGACAGGGATGTTTTAGACCTCACCCCGCGTGGTATAACTGCCTTGCGGCTTACTGCTTTTGATACACAAACCACGGCTTTTTCAATGCTCCCTGCTGATGAAAGCATGGTGGGTGATATTACTGATGCAGTAACGGCTAAAAACCTGCAACGTACCAATCTCATCAAGAAAATACAAGATATTTTAGGGATTGCAGAAGGCACTTTTGGGCTGAAATCAGGCTCTTACCACAGCTTTAAACCTTGCGATTTAAATGCACTTACTGATGCTGAACTTTACTTTTTGTGTGATACCATAGAAACCAGAGCTACTCATTTTTTGGTAGCAATGACCCCCAAAGGGCTTACTGCGGGTATGGTAACAGCTTTGGATACCAATCAGGCAGATTTTAAAGCCGCCATGAAGCTGCAAGGCAAGTTGGAGGGGGATAGAGATTTAGCCACAGAACTCAGGCATATTGATGGGAATGCATTGTTTGATGAACTAAGCGATATGAACCAAACAGCCCGCAATTTTTGGATAAATACTGATGAAGCAAAGGCTAATGATTACATAATATATGATAGCCCAAACCAACAAAACCGCACAGGGGCAATACCCGGTATGAGTGTGATAAGCAGGGCGTTTACAGGCATAGTAGCAGGCAGTAACTTTACTATCTGGAATGATGGTCCTGAGAGTTTTGAGGTGTATTTCTCACTCACAGATAATGGCGTACCAGTTAACGGTATTATGTTACCCATCCCAGCCAACCAAAACCAAGCAACCACCGCCGCCGCTTTAGGCTTTGATTCCGGCGCCGGCATCACCCATTTCTGCATTCGCAATACTGGCGTTAATGAAACAAGGTATAGGGTGAGGCTGGGGTAAAATTTTATTATGAATAGTGATAGAAAATTTTTAGTCTTCGTTTTTGGTGCAATACTGCTACTTATTGTACTACCTAAAGACACTCTTAGAACTATATTTCTTAGTGGCTATGCTATATTGTGGATAATTTCCTTTATCGCCATAGCCTTTCTTATGATTGGTGACAGAAATAAGAAATAGCTATCACTCTGCTTGGAATTTAATTAATCTCAAGCCTTCGCCTCGGTTGGTAGCACACCCACCGAAATTTTCCGCCCCAAACTTACCCCAAACTTCTCTAACCAAACACAGCGGTCATTCTGTAGGAATCTTCCTTATTAATAGTACCGCCTTTCTAATACAAGGAAAGATTCCTACAGAATGACACACCTTTTTTGAGCCCTCAAATAAACAGAAGCTGCTTTTATTAGCCAATTCTCAGATTGATTTCCCAATTGCCTTACTCAGCAAAATATAG
>JAPLCZ010000072.1 GCA_026391915.1 Bacteroidota bacterium
TGTTGGTAATTTAAGTAGACCGAAAAAGTTATTTCCAAATTTTTTTCTGAGCTATGAAGGGCTCAAAAAAATTTAGAATAACTTTTTCTACTTACACACTTTGAGGGATAGTACCGAAAATACTTATGCAAAAATTACCCAAGCATGTGTTGGAATAAAAAATACTTGTGCAGGAATACATCATATTAAAATTGATTCTGATTTTGCAGGGAGGTACTCATCAAGTCAAAATCAATTTAAAAAGCCAACATTTAAAGTTATGCGTGCTGCTAATTTTGTTCTATATCCCCATCCCGTTTTCAATTAGAATAGATACAAACAATCTTTTTTTTTAGGATTAGGCATACAGATTCTAAAATTTATACGATTTTTGCGGAAAGATTTAAACTATGTTTACAGTAAGAAAGTTTTTTGTTTGTGTTGTCATCTTCGTTACTTTTATTGGTAGCGTATGGTATGGCTTCCGCAGAACCAATGCCCCCGGGCAATCCTTTGAAGACGGTGTGGATATGTATGCACCCTTTTATCAAGACCCTGCAATCTCTACCCCAATTGGTGGTATGACCTCTGAAAAATTCTATGCTATTCCATCCGGTAAAGGTGAGGGAGAAGAAGGCGAAGTGAAAGAAGAAAAGGAACATGGTGGGCACGATACAGAGAAAAAAGAAACAGAAGAAAAAAAATAATAGCCCTCAATAAACATGAAGAATATATTTCGTTTAGTTGCCGTTTTAAGTTTTGCAGGGGTTCTTTTAACTTCATGCACAAGCTACCGTACCAAAGCCGAAGAAGTTGCCATACCCCTCATCAGAGCATTGCAAGATGATGATGCCAACGATGCCAAATGTTTGTTGCCAGCCAAATCAGAACTTAGTTCCGTGTTTGATGCCAACAAAGGTGCAGTTGGGTATGTGTACTACAATAAATACCGCCAAAGCTATAGCTATGAAGTATTAGCCTCTAAGGTTGCTACTGATTTTGATATCATCAGCAAGATTACCAAAGAGCAAAAATTAGATTGGAGTGGGGTGCGTTATGGCATTCCTAAGGTTGAAGAAGTAGCCACAGATGATGCTAATTACAGCAAGGTAAGTGTTAGCCTCCAGTTCCCGGGGAACAAAGTATATAGCCTTTCTTACAACGCTGTGCGGGCAGGTGGTAACTGGTGCTTATTTAATGATATTTATTTCACACCTCCTATTGCCCAATAATTACAAATTATAAATATATAAAATGCCGCCTCTAAAACAGGCGGCATTTTTTTTACCTTTGTTCCAAAAAATCAAAATGAAGAAAATCAGATTATCAATTTTAGTTACAGTTGTAGCTGCTGCCACATTGCTATATACCTGCAAAAAGAAAGACGGCACCCCTGCCCCCGGCATTAATATCTTTAGCCTTGCAGATGATAAACAAATGGGTGAGGATTTAAAACAGAGCATCCTCCAAGACCCCAAAGGCTACCCATTATTGGATAGTGTAAAGTATGTATCTTCCTATAATTTCCTTAATAATCTTGTAAAAGCAATTTTAGATACGGGCAATGTAGAGCATAGAAATGATTTTAATTGGGAGGTAAAAATCATCAAGAATGATACTGTGCTCAACGCCTTTTGCGCCCCGGGTGGGAAGATTTATGTGTTCACTGGCTTAATTAAATATTTGGATAATGAAGACCAACTTGCAGGAGTTTTGGGTCATGAGATTGCCCATGCTTCCCGCCGCCATGTTACCCAAGAAATGACAAGAGCCTATGGTTTGACTTTATTAAAAGATGTTTTGCTTGGGAAGGATAGCTCTAAATTGGCAGACATTGCAGCGGGTTTAGTGAATCTTAAATTCAGCCGTGAATTTGAAGCGGAGGCAGATGAATTTTCAGTAAGATACCTATGCCCTACCTCCTACAAATCGGATGGGGCAGCAGGATTTTTTATTAAGATTAGTGCCAGTGGGCAAGGGCAAAAAGTCCCAGTTTTCCTTAGCACGCACCCAAGTGATAGTAGCAGGATTACCAATATCCAAACAAAATCTGCGGAATTAAAATGTACAGGGATGGGTTTGTATTCTTCACGTTATGCAGCATTCAAATCATCATTACCTAAATAAATTTTAAGCCAATGAAAAAGATAGATTGGGTTAGCGCAGGGCTTTTGGTTTTAAGAATTGGGATAGGTTTACTTTTCATCTGGCATGGCTTGCCAAAGATAGAAGGTGGTGTGGAGAAATGGACAAAACTTGGCAACCAAATGGGGCATATAGGCATTCATTTTTTGCCAGCTTTTTGGGGATTTATGGCTGCCTTCTCAGAGTTTGGTGGTGGCATATTAATGATATTGGGCGTGTTCTTTCGCCCCACTATGGCATTGATGTTTTTCACCATGCTGATTGCAGTAATTACTCATATCTCAGGTGGAGATGGCTTTAATGATTGGAGCCATGCAGCAGCTACTGATGTTGTTTTTCTTGCCTTATTAGTTTCGGGTGCAGGAAAGTATAAGGTGGGGAAATGGTAGAGCTAATAGAATTTATTTCTTGAAAACTATAAACGAAGAAGCCCCGCCTAAAGGCGGGGCTTCTTCATTCTTTATATCTGACTACTGACAACTGACGACTTTTTCTTTTACCAATTAAATCCATTGAGCACAATCCCAAAATTTATGGGGGTTACTTTAGGTCCTTGGTTTTTATCAAACAATTCGCTGAGGGCATAGTTAGCATAGAAGTTTAGGATGCCATAACCAACTTGTGCTGATACACCATAGCGGAAAGGATTTAGGTTAAAATCATCATGTATTTTTTGTGTGCCGCGCTTATCAGAAATCTGTTTGGTGTAGGAGTTTACCCTCATGCCACCAAAGCCGCCTACCCCAATATCAAATGACCTTTTGGAACGGAAAGGATTGCTTTCTATATGCAGCATCACTGGCACAGTTAAGTACTCTGCCACCAATTTATTTCTTGAGAATTTTATTCCTGAATCAGTGCCTGTAGAATAGGTGGAGGTAAAGGTTTTTACATTGGGCTGAATGGTATATGCATTTTTGAATTTGTAGTTATTCCAGTCGTAAGCTAATCCGTAAACTATATACAAATTATGCTTGTAAATATTCACCCCTTGGCGGATAAGGTGCAGCACCACGTTTGTAGAGATGGGTAAATCCAATTCCATTGATGGATCCGCTGTTGGGTTTATAGTTCCGGCTGAGTTCATGAAAGTATTTACGCCTAAATCCAATCCAAGTATTTGGGTTTTTACATCCTTTACTGCCTTATATCTTTTAAACTTTAGCTTCTTTAATTTCTTAGGAATATCCAAGCCCATGCTGTCTTTGCTGTCAGGGTCATTGTCGGTTTCAGCACCATCTTTCTGCGCCTTTAAATCCCCAATATTCATATGGAAGATGCCATCCTCAAAACGATATTTTTTGCTACCGGGGGTATCAATCATAGCGTCCATTTTATAATCCAAACCAAGGCGTTTAAACTCTTTATTCATGGAGTCTATCTTGGTATTCATGTCTCGGATTTTATCCCGCATTTCTTTCTCAACACTTGGTTTATTTTTCAGTGTATCCACTGGCAATAATGATTTGTATCCATCATTTTTTGCCGCTTTCATGAGGCTTGTGCTACCCATTATTAGGGCAAGGCACAGCCATACTAAGGTAATTTTTTTGTTCATATTTGTAGTATTTTGTTTTTAAAAATTAGGTTTTACTTTGCCTGCTACTCTTATCTTTTTAGTCTCTAAAGAGTAGGCATAATAAGATTCGTTATTCTCAGTTTGTTTCTGAATTTTGATGTGGTCAGTAAACAAATCCCTCACGGTTTCTGCAAAGGTTCTGTCATCAGTATCTGTATTCAAATCAGGCGTATTTTTTTTCTCTGATATGGTTGCGATTTTTACTGGGGCAGCAACTTTTTTCTGTTGATGGCGGCGTATATAATTCTCTGCATCGGTAGTGTTATTATAAGCAGCACTATAAGAATTAGAACGGTTTTTCAGCAGTGCCATAGCAGACTCAATTTGCTTTTTGCCAGTGATATTATTTCTGTAATTCTGATTCTCAGATTTATTTTCCTGAGTAATTATCTGAGGATTTTCCTTAACTAAAATTTTATCTGTGGAGGTGTTGATTTGCTTCTTTATCTCAGTGTTTTTAGGAGTGATTACCGCAACTGCAACATTGCTGTTTTTGGTTTGAGGGTCTTTAGAAGTTGTTACCACTGCCACCTCATTTTTTTTGTTAATGGGTTGGGTGATAGTTGCCGTATTCTTCTTTGCAATCACATTCTCATCACCACTATTTTTAAAAACTATAGCCAAGAAAAACATGGCAGCAATTGAGGCAACTGTGGCGGCATAGCTCCACATTCTTCTGATGACAGGATTCTTCGTTTCTATGGCAACCACCTCTGGTTTATATAGCCTGTTTTTATTTGGGAATTTGATGCTTTCATCAGGAACTGCAACTGCCTTTTTGAGCTGCTTCCAATCTTTGCCGCTGGGTTTATCATACTCAATAATATTCTTGAGTTCATTCACATTTTCTGCAGAAAATTTATCTTCTACATATCTGTTTAAAATATCGCGGTGGTGCTGATTAATTGCCATTATAAAAGCCCTCCATTCTTTGGATAAATGCACGCAAAAACAATCTGGCGCGGTGAATATATACTTTTACCTGGTTTTCATTAAGGCCAGTGATTCCTTCAATTTCCTCATAGCTGTAGCCCTCATAATCTCTCAATAACAAAACGGATTTTTGTGAGGCGGGTAGCATTTCCAAACCTCTGTTCAGTAGTTCCTTTACATCAGAATATTCGTAAGAATAATACATGGCATTTTCGTGGTAATCCTCCATCTTCACTATCCGTTTGTTCTTGCGGATGTGGTCTATCATGGTATGATAGGCGGTGGTAAAAAGATAGGATTTTGCTTTTAAGAATTCTACCTTCTCATGGTTTAGCCAAACTTTCTCAAACGCATCTTGCACTACATCCTGCGCTGTTTCTTCATCGCGGATGTTTTTCAGAATAAACCGATATAGTCCGTCGGCATATTCATCTACAATTTGGTTATACTGTTTTGGATTCATTTAGCGTGAAACGGAGGTGGTTTTGGAAAGGTTACAAAGGGGGGATGAATATTTCTTAGATGTACTACTTTCTAAAACCTCGCCATCAAACTAAATTATCAATCTGCCAATAACAATTCTCATAATGATTAACAAAATCATCAATTGATACTTCTCTTTCTTCACCGTCAATTCCTTCATCAAACAATTTATTGTTCACAAAAATAAGGAAGTGTGTAGCTGCAATATTTTTGAAACGCAATCTTGCTTCAACAAATTTATTGGAATTTGTAGTTACAATTTTAATCAACTTATTTGTATCAATGAAACCCATATATCACCCCCTACTTCCTATCCGCAATCATCAAATTTGGGGCTTCGTGGCTACGCCAGTGGTAACCCAAAATAAAAGGTACAGGTTTGATAATAGCAGAATCTTTTTGGTAAGCAGCTTTTAAATCGGGCTGGTCCACACCACTAAAATCTTTGATAGGTTTATAGTATTTGCCATAAAGTCTAAAGTCCCATTTGCCCTTTTCAAAGAAACGGTAAGCAATACCACTATCATCCTGCATAAGGTGTTTGCTGTGTTTTAAACAGGCAGTGCGCACAACATTAAAAGATTTATAATGCATAAGGTAAGAGGCAGCTTTTACATAGCAATTCACCTCTGGTAATTTATCCAGAAAGGCAACCATGCCGGGGTTATTTACTAAGGCTTCATCAGATACATCCGCAGAGAAATACTGCACCATGCGCAACTCCTCAGAGCCCGCAGTTTTGTAATAAACCCTAACGCCGTGGTTAAGTTTTCTTTTGCTAGAATCAGTATTGGCGGCAACCACATTTCCGGTTTTATCAATGCGGACTCTCTCCACATTTACTATGGTATTTCCTGTGCGTTCCATAAATAAACATATAATGGGCAGCGCACCATTCACACTATTTCTACTAAGGTCTTTTGCCATGTAAGAGGTGATGAAATAGCTGCGATTAAATATCTCATAAATGGATTTGCTTACTGAATTTAAATAGCCATCCAAATTGTTTTTAGTAGAAAGTTTCTTTGCTGTTGGTAATTCTCCTGCGGGCTCTAACGCAAGGAAAGTATAAGATTTTGCATTAGGAAAAAGTGTATAAACATTTAAAAAATCAGGACCTGAGAATGGATAAAAAACATCCATGCTACTGCTGTTGGCGGCGCTGAGTTCTTCATCCCTCCATTTCCGCATTTGCACCAATCTGGTTTTTTCTAATTTCGCCCAGGCACTATCCGAGTTAGCTGCATATTTTACCCAAGAAGGATTTTTTTCAATTGAATCCAACCCACTCCCTGCATTGGATTTCATCCCTGAAATCAAGCGGGCAATATCATCAAATTTGCGGTTGGGGGTAGTCTTTATTTCCCATCCGCTTTTTACTTCTAATAACTTTTTCTCTTCGGTTTTTTTAGCAATAGAGTCTTTGGCAATAGAGTCTTTATTGCTGCCGTCAGAAGTTGTTTTTTTATTGCCCGATGTGCAGGCAGTGCTTAAGGCAAATACGCCAATAAAGGCAAGAAATAATGCTTTCTGTAAGGTTTTTTGTATCATTATTATGGTTAAGAATATAGGGCAAAGGTAACGAGGGAAAATTTCTTATTGGAGGTTTGAGATTTGAAATTAGCAAGAAAACAGAATGAATAGATAGGGAAATAAAACATTTATATTTGCGCTATGAAGATTAAAAACGCATTACAAATGCTCATGGTAAAAGGACGGATTGCAAATTCCATCCAGCTTGAGGATTTGTGTAAGTACTGTAAATGTTTAATGTGACAATAACAGAACTCTAAGACAGAAAGATTATTTAGTTTTGCCCAATGAATCATTTGGAAGAGTTAATTGCTGAGTGGTATGATTACCAAGGATATTTTGTAAAACGAAACATAAAAGTTGGTCCTCGTGAAAGAGGTGGATATGATGGGGAATTGGATGTGGTAGCTTTTCATCCAAAAACAAAACATCTAATTCATCTTGAAATAAGTTCTGACACAATTAGCTGGGCTGAAAGGGAAATCAAATTCAAAAGGAATTTTGATTTAGGGAAAATAGAAATCCCAAAACTTTTTATAGGAATTGATATTCCAAATGATATAGACCAGCGTGCGGTTTTTCTTTTGGGAGCAAAGTCAAGGGATACAGTAGGAGGCGGGAAGTTAGAAATGATTAGTGATTATATGACAATTATTAAACATGGCATTAAAGAAAAATCTGTTGAAAGGTCAGCTATTCCCGAAAAATATCCATTACTGAGAACACTTCAACTTGCTTGGAATTTAAAATACAAACAGCAAAATGAAATATAGATTACTAGTGGCTTTTATAATTTTCATGTCAACTACATCCTGCAAAATGAATGAAAAAGAAAAAGAGGAAATTAGAGAAACTCAAAAGAAGACTGATGATTCCTTTTCAAGGAAACGTGAAGATTCTTTGAAGAGTATTATTTCTGAAATGGAAATAAAAAATAAAATGAAAGGAAGATCAGATTCAATACAAAAAAACAATAAAAGCAAAAATATATCAGTAAGTAAAAATCAATCGTATCTAGCTAACTTGCTTCATGAATTTAGAGTTCAGATGAATTATAGCAGGGCTTCAAATGAATACGTAAATGCTACAATTCTTAGATGGATGATATCGGATGGAGGTAATGATTATTATAAAATAACAAATATGCTTGCAAACTTTGAAAATGATAAATTGGCACAAAGACTAATGTTTGAAGGAATCATTAAATATTTTGATAGTGATAATGAAAAAATAATTTGGTTTTTAAAAGGCAGGATAGGCATGGAGTATAATTCATCTGTTGCTTTAGCAAAACATATTCTTTCACTGAAATTAGATGAACCTAATTATAATTTTAATAAGTTTTAAACCCCAAATAGTCCGCGTTTGTAACGCGGATTATTTAAACATGCGTTTGTAACGCATAAAACAATAGCCTTTTCAATTTCCCCGATGGGCGGGATTTTTAATCCATTTTCATTTAATCCCTCCTCTTTCCCCCATCCATCCTCCCCTTTTCCCCATACGCCAACCCATATTAAGCAAC